>JBBSNR010000014.1:0-19164 GCA_038260635.1 Phormidesmidales cyanobacterium | reverse complement strand
CTGTTTGTTTTTTGAAAGCCAGTTGCACTCATCTGGTTTATTCTTTCGGAGGAATCCATTAATGAGTATAGTCACGAAGTCAATCGTGAATGCCGACGCTGAGGCCCGCTACCTCAGCCCCGGCGAATTAGATCGCATCAAAGGCTTTGTTACCTCTGGTGAGCGTCGTGTACGCATCGCTCAGGTTCTTACAGAGTCTCGTGAGCGCATCGTCAAGCAAGCTGGCGACCAGCTGTTCCAGAAGCGCCCTGATGTGGTCTCCCCCGGTGGCAACGCCTACGGTGAAGAGATGACCGCAACTTGCCTCCGCGATATGGACTACTATCTGCGTTTGATCACCTACGGTGTGGTCGCAGGCGATGTCACCCCTATCGAAGAGATTGGTCTAGTCGGCGCTCGCGAAATGTACAACTCTCTTGGCACCTCCATCCCTGCGATGGCTGAGTCAATTCGCTGTATGAAGAACATTGCCGGCTCCATGATGTCCGGGGAAGATGCTGAAGAGGCCGCCTCTTACTTCGACTACGTGGTTGGCGGATTGCAGTAAGCCTCTGCTGCCCTTGTTCTTTCATCATTCAAAGTCAACTTTAAGGAAGCGCACCCATGCAAGACGCAATTACTGCTGTTATTAATGCTTCAGACGTTCAAGGTAAATACCTTGATCAGTCTTCGATGGATAAGCTCAAAGCTTATTTCCAAACTGGTGAGCTGCGCGTTCGTGCGGCTACTTCCATCAGTGCTAACGCTGCCGAAATCGTGAAGGAAGCAGTGGCTAAGTCCCTCCTGTATTCCGACATCACTCGTCCCGGCGGCAACATGTATACGACTCGTCGCTATGCTGCCTGCATTCGCGACCTCGACTACTACCTCCGCTACTCGACCTATGCGATGCTCGCAGGTGATCCTTCTATTCTCGATGAGCGCGTGCTCAACGGTTTGAAAGAGACCTACAATTCGCTAGGCGTTCCAGTTGGTGCAACTGTTCAGGCTATTCAGGCCATGAAAGAAGTCACCGCTAGCTTGGTTGGCGCTGATGCTGGTAAAGAAATGGGCGTGTACTTTGACTATATTTGCTCTGGCTTGAGCTAGTTGGTAAGTTAGTCTTCACTGAGCGCGGTCGAGGCTGTCAGAGCTAGCCCGCTTCGGTAAAAATAGGATCATTCATCTTCGATTGATTTTCCTTCTCCTCTGTCTAGAAGTCTGGGGTGAGTGTTAGAAAATTAAAGGCTTAGCAGGAAGAGGCTTCAACCCTCATTAAATCCTGAGAGGCTTTGATCGGTTAGCATTGGCTTTTTAGACTTCTAGATAGTGTTTAGATATTTGAAACGTGATTTCAGTCAGTGGATTTGCTCCATGTAACTATGCCGAAGATATCCTTCAGCAGGCGTTAGCAGACAAACCCGATGCTGCGATGTCCTATCAGTCAGAGGCTGAAGAGGTAGGCATGTTCCTCCCCCATATTTCTCTAAGCTTGTCGGATGATTTAAGCTTACAGATTTAAGCTTTACAGATTTTAGTTCAGGTACCAGAGAGGCCCTTCTTATGCGAATGTTTAAAGTTACTGCTTGTGTTCCTAGCCAAACCAGGATTCGCACTCAGCGTGAGCTACAGAACACCTACTTTACGAAGCTGGTTCCCTACGACAACTGGTTTAAAGAGCAGCAGCGCATCCAAAAGATGGGCGGTACTATTGTGAAAGTAGAGTTGGCTACCGGTCGCCAGGGTGCTAATACCGGCCTGGCATAGCTTCTATTAGGTATCGAAAGTAGATATCGTTAATTCCGACAGGGCTTGTCTGACAAGTATTTGCGGGTTAAGGAGTAGAGTGCGTAGGTGCACTCTGCTCCTTTTTTAGTGGCTGCCGTTTGAGAAAGCCTGCTTCTGAAGCTGTTTGTAAGGAGGTTGCGATATCGATGATCTCTAACGCAGGCCTATCCATGTAAAGAAGTCTTGCCGGGTGAAAAATTCTACTGCCAGCAAGGCAACAAACCCAACCATGGCAAACCGCCCATTGATTTGCTCGGCGTACCGTGTCCAGCCAAAGCTTGGCTGTGGACTGAGTTGCTCAGTCTGGGCGGATTTCGAGGTTTCTGGTGGTGATGTCGTCATAAATATTGCCAGTTGGAACGATCTTCGGTGTAGTTTCTTCTGTCTATGTTACTGGCCATCACCATCATTTCATCTGCTAACGGTGATTTTTGTGCAGGGTGAACAGGTTATTCGTAGGGAAGAAATCTGGGACTTTGTCGAAAGGCAGCTGAAGTGTGCCAATTTCTTATCTACTATTTATGCAAATCTTTAATACTATCTGAGCATGTTTACTGCTTAGATAGTATCTGGTACAAACCTGTAGAAAACCATTGCTTTAAGGCATGAGCATACTTTCCTATATCGAATGCCTTGTGCAATCAATAGTCAAACTAAAATGGCTAATTCGATAGGTTGCTTGCTAACATCTGAAGAGATACCCTGGAGCAAAACAGATATGCAGTAGAGGTTGAAGCGTCTGGCTTTAGAGGAATGAGCTTAAACTTAATCAGTGATATCAAACATGTACTAGAGACTATACAAAGTGCAATTAACGATGTATTTGATTGAATTCTCTATCGGCAGAGGCTGAAATCAGAGATTGATACCGCTTAAATATTGATTTATTACATTTTTATTTGTATTAGTTTTTCTATCTGTGCGTGCTGTTTTATGAGCTTGCACAATTGCCTCTGCCGAACAGTATATGGATCGAACAGTATGTGGATTGAACGGTATATAAATAGCTTTTTGTAAACTTCAAGCGTTAGATATTGAGAGTCATGGCTGACAAAATCACGCCGTTAAAAGGGAAAGCACTGCTTCAAAAGTTCAACGAACTAGCTCATCTGTCGAAACGAGAAAGGGCCCAGGGGTGTGGCTACTATACGCTGACGAAAGACAATCAAATTCGGGCAAATCTGGCAGATTTTTATGATGCGCTTTTAGAAGCAAAGGGCATCTCTCTCAATCCTGAAGGGTCAAAAGATGGGAGAGGGCGTGAGCCTACTTATCGGGTGAGTGTCCACAAAAACGGTCAAATTGTCATTGGCTCTACCTACACTCAAGAGATGGGGCTCAAGCCCGGCGATGAGTTTCTGATCAAGTTGGGCTACAAGCATATTCGGCTTGAGCAGCTCGGGCACGATAAAGGCGAAGCGGCTGAGTAACTTTATTCTGCTGGCTGATGACTTTGCTGGGATAGCGTCACTAAGGTAATCGGGTTTAGCGGCGAAAATCGGGTTAGTGGACCTACGGGTAAAGAACGCGAAATATTAATTTGAGTGAGCTGGTATTGCCAGATGGCTTTGACTGCTGGCTGAGTGGCCCAACTCATGACCTGATTGAGATGCTCTAGAGTCGCTAGAGCTAGAACAATGCGCGCAGAGGCAGCGTTGGCATCTGGCGTTGCTGTCATTCGGTCACTCAGAAAATTGAGGATGGCAACTAGCTGGCCGCTGCTGCCTCCGATAAATACTCGCTCTGGCTGAGGCAAGGTAGCTAACGCGGCGGGAGCCTGCCCTTGGACAATCTGAATGGATGCGATCGCCAGCCGCCGAGCGTTGTGCCCAATCAGCGCTGCCCCTATCGCCGTTTTCTCAATGGCATAGAGCTGGGCTGTTGGGCAAAGCCGACTGAGCTCTATACTGACCGAGCCTGTGCCCGCCCCGATATCCCAAATCGTCTGTCCATCTAAGGGAGCCAATGCCCCTAAAATCAGCAGCCGAATCTCGCGCTTGGTCATCAGCGTTGGGCGATCCGGAAACCCCTTGAAAGCCGAGTCCGGTAGGCCAATGAGCGGCAGCTGCTCTAAAGGAAGGGCGTCTGCCTCGTCTGACTGGCGCAGTAGGACGACTACATTGAGGGGCGCAAACGTCCGCTGCGACTCAATGGTTTGACCGGGCGAGTATACGCTCAGGCGTTCGCTGTTGTCATCTCCCAGATTTTCACAGACCCACAGTTGATAGCACACCGGCAGATCGAGGGCGGCGATGAGGGTGGCGATCGCCCCAGGCGTAAAGACCCCATCCGTCAGCACCGCAATTTTGGGGTCTCCTCGCTTCAGCGACTCGATTAACGGCTGCTCGCCCCGACCGTGAACGCTGACCAACGTGGCATCTTGCCAGGGCAGTTTTAGCCGGCTAAAAGCCAGCTGCATCGCACTTACCTGCGGATGAAAGACCAGCTGCTCAGCAGGAAATGACGTTAGCAGCAGCCGCCCCACGCCGAAAAATAGCGGATCGCCTGAAGCCAAAACGACCGCTCGGGTCTCGGGATAGGTTTGCAGGCGCGATCGCAAATCAGTAAATACCTGAGTGAAGTTGCCCAAAGGCCAGGCTTCCACCGCCTTATCGCCACGAACGAAAGCATCCAGATGCCGCTGAGCGCCAATCAGCAGAGTCGCCGACTCCACCAGGTTCAGGGCAGCGGGCGATAAGCTCTGAGCGCCTGAGAGCCCAATCCCTACCACCTGAATAACGGGTTGAATATCTGACCGAGTAACTGGCAAGCCAGCAACCGTCATGGCGACTGCTCCCAGGCCCAGATCATCAGCGCATTTAAGATTGCCGCAGCCACTGCGGAGCCGCCTTTACGTCCGGCCACCAAGATCTGCGGCACTGCCAAATCAGCCAGCGCCTGCTTAGATTCGACGACATTGACAAAGCCTACAGGTGCGCCAATTACCAGAGCAGGTCGCCAGTCACTTTGGCCAATGCCCTCACAGAGCGCAAGCAGCGCTGTGGGTGCATTGCCAATGGCAAAAATCGCCTCAGGATTGGCGATCGCGCAGATCTGCATTCCGTGAGCGCTACGGGTTTGTGCTGGCGGTGTGTTCTCGGCTTGCTGCACTGCGATCGCCACCGAAGATTGCCAGGTTTTCGCCACCACTGTGCCAATTCCTGCGGCCACCATAGAGACATCGGTGACAATCGGCTGGCCCCTTCGAAATGCCTCAATCGCCGCCTCAAAGGGCCGCCCGCTAAACTGCATCAGCCGCATAAATTCAAAATCAGCGGTGGTATGAATCACCCGGCGCACCACCGCGTACTCAGCCTCAGTAAAGCTGTGGCGACCGATTTCTCGATCAATGCACTCATCAATGCACTTAAAGCTAGCGCGGGTAATCTCATGCTCCTGATAGCTAGGCATCTCTACTAACCATCGGTCTGACGGTAGGACTGCTCTTCCAGGTAAACCTCACTGGCATCGATGGCTTCGACCGCAATGGTCTCATAGCGTACCCGCCCCTCTACGGTTGCATTTTCGCCTACCTCAGGCGCTGAGGGCTGGCTCGTCAGGACCCAAAGACTGCCGGTGTCATCCTGCATCTGGTAAAGCCAGCCCTCTAGCAGCGGGACACGGCGGGACACTGTCCCTGTGATGACTACAGTTTCATCCACCTTGTCAGATATCAGCGAATCAATAGTGACCGCTGGCTGGCCAGGGAGGCGGACAGCGGGCAGCTGTATGGGCTGATCGGTTAGCGGCGTCTCCACACTCACTTCACTGGTAGTGCAGCCGCCCAATACCAGGCCTCCTCCTACTGTCAAGCTGACGATGTAAGGGATCCAAAAGCGAGGTTTCATATAAATTTTTCTCCCACGACAGGTATCGGTCAAAGGCGATCGCGCCCGACTCGACATTTTATTTGGCAGATGGTCCAAGCCTGAGGAAAGGCGCAATCAAATCAGGTTTTTTCTACAGCGCTTTGGTAATCTGGTTTCATTGCTTTAACGTAAACGCTTTGGTCAATTTTGCTCAGACCCCAGTGGCTTGCTGAGCAGGCTACAGCTCACTAGATCAGGTCAGTGGCGTATTCTAACATTATGGCTCAACTCCTCGACGGGAAAGCTCTCGCGAAACAGATTCAGACCCACCGCTTAGCCAGTATTCAAGCCTGGCAGTCGCGCTATGGCAGACCGCCCGGATTAGCCGTGCTGATGGTGGGTGACCATCCCGCTAACTTGACCTATGTCCGCAATAAAGAAAGAGCCTGTGAACGCATGGGCATCGCTTCGCTAGGAAAGCACCTGCCAGCTGACACTACTCAGCAGGCGATCGCCGACGAAATCCTCGTCCTCAATAAAGATCCACAGGTAGACGGCATTCTCCTACAGCTACCGCTGCCAGACCATTTAGATGCGACAGCGCTGCTTAACTTGATTGACCCCGATAAAGATGTCGATGGACTGCACCCGATCAATCTGGGTCGGTTGGTCAGAGGCGAACCCGGCTTGCGCAGCTGCACACCCGCTGGCATCATGCGCTTGCTGGATGCTTACGACATTTCTTTGGCTGGAAAACGAGCCGTGGTGCTAGGGCGCAGCATTTTGGTCGGTAAGCCGATAGCGCTGATGCTGTTAGCCGCCAACGCAACTCCTACCCTGGCCCATTCAAAATCACAAAACTTAGCTGACCTGACCCGCTCAGCCGATATTCTAGTAGCAGCGGTCGGTATTCCCAACTTTGTGAGCCAGGGCATGGTCAAGCCGGGCGCAATCGTGATTGATGTGGGTATCAACCGGATAGCCTCTTCAGCCGGAGACCCTAGCAGTAGCAGGACCAAATTGGTAGGCGACGTGGACTTTGCAGCGGTAGAACCCGTCGCCGCAGCGATTACTCCTGTGCCCGGCGGGATTGGCCCGATGACGGTGACCATGCTCATAGAAAATACGATTGCCAGTTATTGCGATCGCCTTCAAATCAAATCTATCTCCTAAAACCCAGCCTCCCATGGTGACCACAAATCTCGATAGCCCTAGCACTTTTGACCTCAAAAGCTATTTAGCTGACCGACGCATCCAGGTCGAAACAGCGCTAGATAGCGCCTTGCCAGTGGTCTACCCCGAAAAAATCTACGAAGCCATGCGATATTCGCTGATGGCCGGGGGTAAGCGGCTAAGGCCAATCTTGTGCCTGGCGACCTGCGAGCTGCTGGGCGCTGCCTCTGCTATAGCCATGCCGACTGCCTGCGCTCTGGAGATGGTGCATACAATGTCGCTCATCCATGACGACTTGCCGGCGATGGATAATGACGACTATCGCCGGGGCCAGCTCACCAACCACAAAGTCTACGGTGAGGATGTCGCGGTACTGGCAGGCGATGCGCTGCTAGCCAATGCCTTTGAGTACATCGCGACTCAGACGCCCCAGGGGCAAGGGGGCGCTCAGCCGCATCAGATCTTAAAAGTAATCGCTCAGCTGGGCAGAGCAGTGGGCGCAGATGGTCTAGTCGGCGGACAAATCGTCGATCTCGCTTCTGAAGGCACGGCGGTCGATGAGCAGACGCTTACCTACATTCACATGCACAAAACAGCCGCCTTGCTGGAGGTCTCGGTGACTGCGGGAGCGATTTTAGCGGGAGCCGACCAGTTGGTGGTAGATCGTCTCAGTCGCTACGCGCAGCGGATTGGTCTGGCCTTCCAGATCGTGGATGATGTGCTCGACATCACCTCTACATCGGAGAGATTGGGGAAATCTGTCGGTAAAGATATCGCTGCGCAAAAGGCCACCTACCCCAGTCTCTGGGGTCTGGAAGCCTCTCAGCGCAAGGCGCAGCAGCTCGTTGCTGAGGCTAACGCCGAACTCGCCAGTTTTGATCAAAGGGCGCTGCCCCTGAAAGCGATCGCCAACTACATCACGGCCCGTACCCACTGACGAGCCTTTCGCGTAAAAATGTCCCGTCTACTGGCCCGTACTACTGACTCATGCAGGACTTCAACCAAATCTTTCAAAATCACGTACTGTGGGTAGCCCTTGTTGCCTGTATCACTGCTCAAGCCTTCAAGCTGATTATTGAATTTGCCCAGCACCGGTCAATCAACCCTCGGGTGCTGGTTGAAACCGGTGGTATGCCCAGCGCTCACTCAGCGCTAGTCACCGCTTTAGCCTGCGGCGTCGGTCAAACCATCGGCTGGAACACACCCGCTTTTGCCGTTACCTCCGTATTCGCCGTAATAGTCATGTACGATGCGGCAGGCGTTCGCCAGGCGGCGGGCAAACAGGCCAAAGTCCTCAACCAAATTTTAGATGAACTGTTTCAAGAGCACGCCGAATTTAACCAGGACCGGCTCAAAGAGCTGTTAGGGCACACCCCGGTTCAAGTCATTGTCGGCTCGGCACTTGGCGTCGTCATTGCCTGGCTAGCAGCGCCCGCTGCCTAGCACAGCTGAAGCCATAAGCTTAAAGCACAGCGCTCATCTCAAGCTCAAAAGCGAGCGACTTCCTCAGATAGCCGCACCACCTGCTGAGCATCTACCAAAATGGCCGTTAGCTGGGCATCGCTCAATCGCTGTAAAGTGGCCGCAGCGCTATCTGCATCACCTGTGTAGTCAGCCAGTAAATAGGCCCGCTGCTGATAGACTGCCAAGCCGACCGGTCTGACTACCTGCCCTACGGTTGCAGCAATTTCTGGTCGATTGCTATAGTCAACCAGCACGGCGTAGCCTGCCCCAAGTCGCTGAGGTTGGTAGGCGGCTTCGCCAGCAGTTCCCTGGTTGCTAGTAGCCTGGTTGCTAGTAGCTTGGTTGCTAGCTTCCCCATTCGCCTCACTCCCGACAGCAGTCTGTTCTGCCGCTGGTCTTGAGACAAAGCTTTCAAAGCCTTCTTCCGTCATCATGTAGGTAGCCCAGGCGTTAGCCGTTTCCAGGCTGGTAAATCCGCCCGCCCGCACTAGCACCTCATCTAAGTACTGGCAGACCAATACCGTATTGTCAGCTGGCAGTACCGAGGCGATCTGCGCCCGTTCTGCTTCCGTCTCACCCCGCACTAGCAGCAGATATTCCTGGCTAGCGGGCGGCGGGCAAGCCGGTAACCTTGACTGCGCTGTAGCCCGTAGCGGATGCAGCAACGAATAGCCAAGCGCCGCACTGAGCAAACAGACGGGCAGAGAAGCACGATGAATAAATGGCATGGCTGGTTTCAAAGGATATCGGGAGTTTAGGATGCCTCAAGCGATCGCTTCTAGGGAGGCAAGGGCGTCTGGAATAGTCGCCGATGGCGCTTCAAATTCACCTGTCGCGACGTGCTCTAAGCGCAGCTTGAGCCAGGTCACAAAGGTTTTATTTGTGGAGATGACAGCTGCTGTCGGCTGCGGGCAGCTCGCCTTAACGCGGGCCATTTCCGGCGCTTCTAGGAAGGCAGGTTGCTTAATGAGCCAAAAATCAATTTCTCTTTCTTTGGATTGATAGTGGCGATAGCGCTCCTTTAAGACCTCCTCAAAGGGCTCTTCCTCCAGCAAAAACCGTTGACTGGCCACCACATAGTAGTAAGTTGTCATTTCTTTAAATTGAGAGATCCGATTAGAGATAGCGCCTAGAGTATCTTACGACGATACCTTAACCAAGATTCAGAGGCCAAGATTTAGAGCCCAAGATTTGGATCTATAGCATTGGCCACTTTGCTCGCAACATAAGCGATCGCCTAGAACCGTTGCATAGGACGAACGAAGCGGCCTGCAAGCGGACGTAGGCATAGCCTTCTCCGCGAGTATGCATCTTTACGCTTGCGATACCGTAGCTGAGCGTGACTGAACTTTAGTACAGGCTGAAAAAATCGCCAGACATCGATCAGCCCTTAAAAATCAACCCGGCCACCCGGCACACCGCTAAGCTCAGGCTCACGAGCTAGCTCAATAGGTTCTTCTATCGTTTCATCGCCTAAGGATGCAATTTGCGCGGCGCTCATGCTAGCTGCGTTGATGACAGCGCCTAACAGTCGAACGTCGTCGCTCAGCTCTAGTTCCTCAACAGCAGTATCAAGCACGGCTTTTTCGGTTATCCCTGGGCGGGCAACCAGCAAAATTCCGTCGGTTTGCTCTTCTAGCAGCAGAGCATCGTCGCAGCGGGTAAGCGACGGCGTATCCAAAATCACCATGTCAAAGCGGGAGCGAGCATCTTTTAAGAAGCGCTGCATCTCGCTGGACTCAATGATGGCAGCAGGCTGACGCTGCGGCCCTGGCGACGGACAAACATACAGGTTCTCTACTTGAGACACCATTTGGGCGTTATCCCCCTGCTGGCCGCCGTAGTAGCGCAGCGGCTCCAGGACAGTCTGAGGCTCGACCATCAGGCCCAGTATCTCAGCTTTAGAGCCAGACCTCAGATCGGCTTCTACTAGCAAGGTGCGTCGGCCAGCTCGCGCGGAGGCGATCGCCAAATTATACGCAGTAACACTCTTTCCTTCCTGAGAGCGAGTACTGGTCAGCACAATCATCCTTGGACCAATCGCGCTTTCTTCATTGCCTACCAAACGCAGCCGGCTCAAAAGCCTCTCATAGCTGGCGTGATACATAGAATCGGGCTGCACCAGTATGGGCACCGCCCGAGCGGAGCGGGTCTGCATCGCCGGAATGATACCCAGCATAGGTACCTCCTGAGCTTGCAGCATATCCTCTAGCTCTTCAGCAGTTCGCACCGTACCGTCGAGCATATCTAACAGGTACACGACACCGCCGCCCGCAATCAGACCCGTCAGCGCACCTGCCAACAAAATCACCAGTGGTGCAGGCCGGTCTTGCTCGTTGGGCAGGGTAAACGGTGGGCTAGACACTGTCAGACTGCTCACCGTCTCGGCGGCGGCGGCTTCAGCATCGACTCGGCTAGCCTGCAATCGGTCATACAAAGCTCGCCTGAGCGCCACCTGCTGCGCCAAGCGATTGCGCTCTAACTGTTTATTGGGCAAGTCAGCGTACTGCTGCCGAAGCGACTGCGCTGACTGACCTAGCACCTGCTGCTGAGAGAGTAGAGCATTTCGCTGAGTATCAAGCGTCACTAGCTGATTGGCCAGTGCCGCCCTTGCCGGATCTAGATTTGTCTGGGTGCCGCTGGGAATAGGCGCTACATTGCCATCGCCTCTGAGCACTTCCGAAGCCCGCTGCTGCAAAAGCTGCTGATAGGTAGCCAGATTGTTATTTAGCTCTTCTACCGCCGGGAAACTGTCTCTGCGGCCCTGACTTCTCAGCAGCGCCCGCTGAGTTTCCGCTTCAGAAATTTGCGCCCGCAGTTGAGCGACCAGAGGGTCTGCGCTCAGCGCCGATGAAGCATAGGCCTGATCAGGGTTCATGCCTAGCTGAGACTGAATACTGCGCATCTGCGCCTCAATCCCTGCCAGCGTAATCTGGTTATTGCGCTGCTGCTGCTGGCTGCCTGTGATACCGCTGAGCAAGCTGCCATCGACAGACGCTTGAATGGCAGGTCCTTCAATCCGGTCATAGGCTTCTAGAGCCTGCTCAGTCTCACGCAAGTCAGTTTCAATGGCAGGCAGGCGTTTGTTCAGCTCATCAGTGATTGCCCCTAGCCTGGCTCTATTGGTCGCCTGGCTCAGCTCTACCATGGCCTGAAACATCACATTCAATACAGTTTCGGTTACTTCAGGGTCTTGCCCTACGAAGCGCACCGTCACTCTTTCTGTGAGACCCGGACTGGTATTTTCCTCATCATCAGGCGATGTGACCGCGATCCGTGTGTTGGCAACCAGCTCTTGGGGAGTCAGCTCAATGCCCAACGGTCTCAGCTCAGCAGACACCTCGTTGAGCAAAACATCAGAGAGCAGCAGGTCTTCATTGATGATGCCAAGCCCTTGAGCTTGAACTTGGCTACTGGTATCCGAGAAAGCCACTAGCGGTGAATTATTAACTAGCACACCCTCTGAGTAGTACTCTTGTGGCGGTTCTGGCTGAAAGGCCACCACGCTAGAAGCGCCTAAAATAGACAGGAAAGTAAACAAACCTGGCCACTTATAGCGGTTTAGCGCAAGCAGATAGCGTTTGATAAAAGGGGATGCCATGGTACTACTTGTTGAGAGGGTTCAGTGAGCGAGTGGTCAGGGGTTGAGATTGCTTACAGACTACCGCGAAAAATTAAAAAAAAAGGGCGATACGTGTCAGACACAGCGTGTTGAAGAAGCAGTCACTACCGGAAGAAGTCGAAGTTATTGTTGTCGTTGTTGTTATTGAAGATATCTTGAAAAAAGTTGGTGAAACCGAAGACATCGCGGAACGGCTGAGAAATGGTTCGCAGTGCAAACGATACCCGACCAATCAGGTTTCGGCCTACTACAACGACATCGCTATCTTCTAAAGGTGGGTTTTGTGTGATATCTCCCTGGATGGCCGATTTTGCATCCAAGCTGACAGTGACCGCTCGGCCTGTTTCTGGATCGTAGCGAATCAGCGCGACATCACCCAGGTTTGCAGTATCTGGGTTCACTCCCAGCAGCGAAATCGCATCTATAAACGTACTGCCGTTATTGAGGTTGAGCGTACCAATGCCGCCTCGTCCGCCCGCATAGTTTAGGAAGCGCACGTTGATGATGGGCTGAGCCAGCGTAGATCTAGCGACCAAGTAGCGATCATATTCATCGAGCTGACTGGGATCTAGCTCAGGGACGATGACGACATCGCCGTCTTCTAAGCGGACGTCGGGTAGCGGGCTACCCTCTTTTAAAGGGGTAAACAGGTCAACATCGACTGTTTCTTCTGCGATGCGATCGCCCCGTCGCAGCTGCCTTTGAACCTGAATAGCTCGCAGGTCTGAAGTCCGAGTGGCACCGCCCGCAGTCAGCAGCGCTGTCGCTACGCTGGGGTCGGTTAGGGGATAAAAGCCGGGTCTTTGCACTGCCCCCAAAATAGTGACTTCAACTCCACGCTGGGCTACCAGCGTAATTGAAACGTCTCGGGGATCGCGAATGACGACATACTGGTTGTAAACCAGGCGCAGACGATCTTCAGCCTCGGCTAAGGTCAGTCCCTCAAAGGGAACCGCGCCTTGAATGGGCACAATAATATTCCCCTGCAAGTCGAGGGTGGCCTGAAAACTCAGATCGGGATAGCGCTGTACGCTCACGAAGATTGAGTCGCCAGGGCCAAGATGGTAGCCGTCAAAAGTGGGCTCCAGATTAGACGGTCTGACAACGGTATTGGGTTCTATCAGCGGGCTTTCAAAGCGGGGGCTGAGCTGAGGCGGTAAGCTGGGCACCTGCTCCACTGATGAGTCTGGGTCTGTCTGAAGAAGGCTCTGGTTGGGGTTAGCCGCCTCCTCAGGCTCAGGAGAGACCGGCATAGAGGGCTCAGGCAGAGTCGGTAGATCTGTCTGAGCCTGAGCTGGAATAGCGCTGCCGATGAGAGTGGCAATACACAGTGTGCCTGCCAGCCATGGAACAGAGAAGACCGGGAGGCTGGCTGCCTTAGACGTGATAGAGCTGTTGAAACCTGATAAACCGTTATTCATAACTGCTTAGTAATGACTGACAGGGGCGTGGCAACGCAATAATTGGGTTGCCTGGTTTTTGAGACCGATTTAGAACGGGTTTGGAGCGCAACCTACGGCAGCTACTGTAATCTTACGAACCCACGTAAAATATAGTGTTAGAAAACGCACATCGAAAGGGATGCTCCCGCTTTATTATCAAATCAACATAAGCTAGGACGATAGCGTCATCTGGGCGAAATAAACAGCCGATTTGGAGTTCGGCGCTCAGCCTAGCTATTCAATCCTCCCACGGATGTGCCGACAGATGGGCCTCCAGCTGCCGCAGCAAAGACGGTCTGCGAAAGCGTTTGCTGTAGGGTTTTGCCGAGAGATTCGGCGGTGGTTTGGTGAGGGGCGATATCGCTCAGCGGGTCAATCGGCAGCCAGATGCTGACAGCTATCCAAGGCATTCTCTCGTAGCGATTCCACTGAGCCTTTTGATCGGCCCAAAACCACCGTGCCGGAGAAGCACTGCCGCCGGTAGGCCAGGAGTACCACTGTAAAACTGCGTAGGTTTGTCCCTGACTCCATGCACGGAAGAAATCACCCCTAATCCGGACAGTTTGAGGATTTGTTTGGTTATTTTCTGGGACGCTAAAGGATACTGCTTGATAAGAATCCGTCGTCCACTGTTGAGAACCTTTGATATCTAACCATTCAACTTCTGGCTGGTCAGCTTCCCATATCTGCGGACGCAACAGCAGAAAAACTGGCGAGGCGGCTGCATCCGCAGCTTGTGGCGACAGCTTTTGAATGGACCAGGTGTGGCCACCAAGCTTGTTTTTAGCCTGCTCATCGGTTACCCAGCCTGGCAGAGAGACGCCCTCGTCCCGGATAGCCTGTAGGGCGCTCTGATGAGGCAGCTTGGGCGGCTCTGCCCAAGGCCAGCTGGAGAAATATCTTGGTAGGGCGCTCACTGCTATCAAGAGCGCCAGGGCCGCCATGATCACCAGTTTGACAACGGAATTGGAATTTTGGACAGAGCGCTGAGGGAGTTGATCGGGGCGTGTGGAAGACACTGGGTGAACCCGCTTTGTGCAGGTGGCTACAGATCAAAAGAGGCAGTCTTAGAAGTAGTCGGGTCTGGGCGGATTGGGCCGGTTATGGTCAGGTGGGCTACCTGATTGGGTAGACGGGTCTCCAGCTGAATCTAAGGTGGGATGGGCGATCGCACGGTGTCCGGGGCTGCTCACTCTGAGGGTAGCCGGTGCATATCGCTCCAACAGTCGAATCAGGACGATCAGCATTCCCAACGTAGCGGCTGAGTAGAGGTCGCCGCCCCAGCTTTCGTGTAGCCAGTCAAAGGCTCTGGTCATTTGAGCGCCGTGAAAGAAAGCCAAAGTTGCATTCCGAATGATGTTGCCCGCTACGCTGATGCCAACAATGCCCACAAAAAAGAGGCCGGTTCTAAGCCGGGAGCGGTTAAGTCCGGTCCAGTAGGCCAAGATTAGACCCATATAAAGGCTGGTAAACAGCATCTTTAAACCGGCACAGTGGGGGGCTACTTCAACCAGCTGATTGCTCACGGAGAGATAAATGCCGTCAGCTTGCGCGTCTACGTCGAACTGCTGCAAGATAAAGCCAGCGGCGGAGGCGATGAAACCCTGTAAGGGCAGTACGTAGGGTTCTATCAGGTAAGGTAGCTGAGTGGGCGTAGCTAATATCACTAGCAGCCAGGGAAACGACTGTAGTTTAAACCCTGCTCTGCCCTTGAGCATCAGTACTAAACCCACTAGCAGCAGCGGCAGGGACAGGTTCATCAGGTCCACTAGACCGCTGCTATAAAATGATGTTGCCAGCAGCAGTGGGGGAAACGCCGCCCAGTGAATCTTAGGCGGCAGCTTTTGCCAGGCTGCTCGCCGCTCCCAAACCAGGTAGGCCGCAAATGGAATACCTAACAGGCCATGACTAAAATATTCGTGCTGAATGCTGATGGATTTGTTGAGCCAGCCGTCTACCCAGTGCCATAGCAGTGGGCCGTAGAGAATGCCAATCAGTCCGAGAATAATCGCTTCGAGCGGTAGCGGTGTTCTAGATTTGGAAACTAGCATAGAGAAAATGATATTACAGAGAAATTCATGTAAAAAATGACACTGGTGAGATAGGCGAAGCGAGTTAAGCAGTCAGATCGACGGCAGTTACGGGCCGGGTCGGTGTAGCTGTGAGGGCCGATTCGAGGGTGCTAACTACCCGATCAATCTGGCTGGTGGTGAGGCCCGGATACATCGGTAAAGACAAAATTTCTTGGCTGAGTGTCTCTGCGTGAGGAAAATCACCCGGCCTATAGCCTAGAGACTGGAAAGCGGGCTGCAAGTGGCAAGGGGTGGGGTAGTGGATGCCGGTTTGAATGTTTTGGCTGCTCAGCTCTAGCTGTAGGACGGTGCGATCTACCGGGCAGTTGGAGGTGACTCGCACGACGTAGAGATGATAGACATGGCCGGGGCCGCTGACGTTTTTTATGGGTCTGATGCCGTAGTCTGCCAGAGAAGAAATTGCCTGATCGTAATAGGCAGCCAGGCGGTTGCGATCGCGGTTCCAAGCTTCTAGATGCGGCAGCTTTAGCTGTAACACGCCTGCCTGTATAGTATCCAATCGGCTGTTAACACCGCCCGGATCGGTGTGGAAATATTTACGAGTGGCCCCGTAGTTGCGCAGCGATCGCACCGTTTGGGCGATCAGTGCCTGCTGGGTGACTAACATGCCGCCATCTCCCAAGGCCCCTAAGTTTTTGCTTGGGTAAAAACTAAAGGCCGCCGCCAGCCCCACTGAGCCAGCCCGATAGCCGTCGCGCTCGGCCAAATGAGCCTGGGCCGCATCTTCAAAGACAACCAAACTGTGGCGCTTGGCCAGGTCGAGCAGGGCGACTGGCGAGACCATTTGCCCGTAGAGATGAACTGGCACAATGGCCCGAGTCTTGGGCGTAATCGCGCGTTCGGCGGCGGCTAGATCGATCAGCGCCGTCTGCGGATCGCAATCGACAAACACCGGAATTGCCCCAGTGCGAACAATGCCAATTAGCGTCGCGACGAAAGTATTGGCCGGTAGGATGACTTCGTCTCCGGCGCAGATGCCGCAGGCCCGCAGTCCTAGCGCGATCGCATCGGTTCCACAGCCGACGCCTACCCCATGGGCGCTCTGGCAAGCGCTAGCAAAGGCCGTTTCAAACTCGGCAACCGGCTGACCGAGGACATAGTTATCTTTCTCTAGTGCCGCTTCTACTATCGCCAAAATGTCCTTCTGGAGCGGACGATGCTGCCAGGAGAGATCGACAAAGGGAATGGGCATAGGAGCGTAGGTCATAGATCTCGGTAGAGAGGGCGTTGGTCATAGATCACGTTAGAAACCCAATGGAAGCGCAGTGCAAACCACAGGCTTATACCAGTCTGACTTGATTCTTTAGCGCTCAGACCCCTGAAGGATGAATTATCTGTAAAGCTTGCCTAAATTGCTGCAACAGGTTTTGATTAGATAGCTACTAGGGTGCCCCCAACCGCCCTAGACTGATGCATTTTTTGTGCTTGGGTTTTTCAGGCGTTCAGATATCGATGGACTTTGAGACGGCTTGTCAGGTGCTCGCCCGCCAAACCCTTCCCCGGTACGAAACTGACGACACTTTTTTAGGTCGGCTGCGTCAAGGGAAGCCACCTGTACCTGGGCAGGTGACCACGCTCCTGCTAGCTCTCAAGGTGATTCACAATAGCTTGCAGGAGATGCCAACGCTGAACCGGGAGCTAGCTCAGGCCCTCTTTTTGGCTGCTTATGAGAGCCGCAACCTATTTGAAGTGAGCCGGGCAACGCAGGTACAGTGGCCTCCCTTGCTAGATGAAGATTTGGAAAGAATTGCGATCGCTGCTTACAAAATATTTGCAGGCAACCCCGCTGCTGACGATGCCAACTATTAGCCGCTTCAGCCTTTCGAAGATTTGGGTAGCCAATATTCGCCCTTGCGACTAGAGTACAGGGGCAGCTTTTTTGAAACACCGCATACCCAAAGATTCCGATGCCATCTCATTCTGACCTTGAGATTAAATCTCGCTTAGTCCTGGGCCTGGGTTTTCTGAGCCTGGTTGTGATTTTGCTACTGCGACTGCTGCTGCCGGTATTGGCGTTTTCTGGCCTGGGGGCAGCGGGCTACTGGCTATGGCGACAGCAGCAAAAACGCAAACGACGCCAGCAGCGCCACCAGGCCCGACTAAACACCAAGTTTTACCAGCTATTGCGACGCCAGCAGGGCCGCGTCAGCGTGTTGGATTTTGCCATGCACACCCGGCTCGATGGCACAGCGGCCCAGGTCTATCTCAACAACCAAGCTCAGGCTTTTTCGGCCTGTTTTGAGACGACGCTGCGCGGCGACATCATCTATGTCTTTAACGTAGCCGCTGTCCACGGCAATTCGCCTCACTATCCCCCTTCTCCAGCGGAAGCGGCTTGGGCCTACGCAGAAGGGCCCTACGCTGCTAAAGCTTACGGTGCTAAAGCTCGCGAAGAGACCCAGGCGGCTTGGGCCAACGCTAAGCAAATTCGGACGCTGCGTCAGCTTTCACAGCGCGCCTCAACGGGGAGTGAGCCCGATTCAGTCGTCACGATAGAAGTGCCAGCGGTGCGAGGATAGCCGCCGCTCCTAGCTGTCTTCACTGACTCTTTGCTGAGCAAGGGGTTTACAAAGCGACCTCAGTTGCTGAGCATAGGAAAGGTTTACTCGCAGACGCAATTTTAGGAGCGCTTAGCAGTGGAAAGAAGTTTTATCATGATCAAGCCCGACGGGGTACAGCGAGGACTGGTAGGCGATATCATCAGCCGGTTGGAGACCAAAGGATTCACGCTGGTGGGCCTCAAGCAGATGGCGGTCTCTCGGGATCTGGCCGAAGCTCACTATGCCGTCCACAAAGAGCGCCCCTTCTTTAAGGGGTTGGTGGACTATATTATCTCTGCTCCGGTAGTGGCCATGGTTTGGGAAGGCGATGGTGTAATTGCATCGGCGCGGAAGCTAATTGGTGCGACTAACCCCTTAGAAGCAGAGCCCGGCACGATTCGTGGCGACTACGGCATTACCATTGGCCGCAATCTGATTCACGGTTCTGACGCGCCGGAAACGGCTCAGAGCGAAATTAAACTGTGGTTTGATGAGAGCAGCTTATGCAGTTGGGAGCCGACGATGAAACCCTGGCTGTACGAATAAGCTCATGCCTTAACTGCTCACAATCCATTAGCAGTCCTTAAAAAGCCCCGGTCTAGTTGTATAGACCGGGGCTTTTTGTTATGTTTCGCAGCGAATTGCCGTTACATATTAGCTCGGGCATCTTTGACGGCGGCTCTGAAAGCAAGGATGCCCGCCGGGATGCTGAGGGCCAAAATTACAGCCGTGGGCGCGGTGCCCCAGTCAGGGTCGCCAGATGAAAGCTCAAACATAGAGCCGACTGCGGCGATCGCCGTCAGACAGGCTATACCCAGAAACGCACCACTTTTTGGGGTCACAGAATTTTCTCCAAGCTGTATGTTATTAGCGAAAAGTGAGGTCTATTTAGCTTTTTTAACGTCTCTAACAGAGAAACCGTGCTTCTGCAATTCTTGATTGAGCGCAATGGCATTCTCCACTCGGTCTACGAACATAATGCCGGTGAGGTGGTCTAGCTCATGCTGAATGACTCGGGCCACTAAGTCATCGACTTGGAGCTTGCGGGGCTTGCCATTTTCGTCTTTAAAGCTGACTTCAATCGCTGCCGGGCGCACCACATCTAAATAGACCCCCGGAATGCTCAGGCAGCCTTCTTGACCGGTGGCCAGCTCTTTGCTGTAGCGAATAATTTTGGGGTTGACCAATACCAGAGGCGGTGTTGCCGCGTTTTCAGGGTCGGCATCCACGACGAGCAGCTGCTTATTGACGGCT
>JBBSNR010000013.1:0-19232 GCA_038260635.1 Phormidesmidales cyanobacterium | reverse complement strand
TTGGCGTAGTCTGAAATGTAGCTCAAATTGCCCCAAATAAAGCCCACCGGGTCTAAAATCTCATGGGCGACGCCATCGACCAGGCGGCCTAATGCTGCCATTTTTTCACTCTGCAACAGCTGCATCTGTAGCCGTTCATAGCGAATCTGAGTTTCGATGCCGCGAATTTGCCAGTGGGCTACATTGAGGGCACGAGCGTCGAGCAGATAAAGGCCATCGGCATACTGCACCAAAATGGGCTCGCTCTGCTGCTCTAAGGGGCGTCTGAGC
This sequence comes from Phormidesmidales cyanobacterium, assembly GCA_038260635.1. GTDB lineage: Bacteria > Cyanobacteriota > Cyanobacteriia > Phormidesmidales > Phormidesmidaceae > Phormidesmis. The sequence goes on along the minus strand of JBBSNR010000013.1, from coordinate 18,962 downwards.
GCTTGCTGTGCGCCTAGCAAAATGGAGGTATGGCCTGGCAGCGTTAGCGCTTTGCGATTGGCTTGGTTGAGCACCAGGCGGATAGAGCCCGATTGAAAGCAGTCAGTATGTCCCAAATGCAGCAAGCACTCTAAAAACTGCTGGCGTGACAGCACGCTAACCTGACCTGCTTCGGCAATGATGATTCCAGGTAGATCTGGAGACTGGATAAAGTGTTCTGTCAGGGTTTGGATAGCACAGCTGGTGGTAGTAGAGAGGGCGTGCAGCGGCAGCTCGCCAAGCGTGGAGTGGATGCCGAGAGACTGCTGAGTGCCAGCGAGCAGCGCGGGAGTGGGGCGGGGGACTTGGCGCGCGGTAGAGTACATGGCGTGGTTGGCTTACGATTCACAGGGAGCGGAAAAGGGGGAGGGAAAAAGGGGAAAGGGAAAGCAATTGGGGTTATTGTGCCCGGAGGCTGTCGGTAAGTCTGTATAAGTGGTTGAGTTTTGTAAGGGTGGCGCGATGAAGTCGGGTGATTTGCGGATAGTGTCTTTGATTCCGAGTGCGACTGAGATTGTGGCGGCGCTGGGCTATAGCGAGTATTTGGTGGGGCGATCGCACGAATGCGATTTTCCAGGAGAGGTGCGATCGCTTCCCGTCTGCACTGAGCCTAAGTTTGACCCGGTGGGTACCAGCTCAGAAATTCACCAGCGAGTGAGTGAGCTGCTGGCTTCGGCCCTGAGTGTATACCGGGTAAAAATGGAGGTGCTGGCCGCCTTAAAGCCTACCCACATCATCACCCAGGCTCAGTGTGAAGTTTGCGCGGTGAGTTTGAGCGATGTGGAGCAAGCGGTCAGGAGCCTGGTGGCAGAAGGGGGCTCAGACGCCGCTGAGATTCAAGTGGTGTCTTTGCAGCCGGAGCGTCTGGCAGATGTCTGGTCTGATATGGAGAGAGTGGCGGCTGCCCTGGAGCCATCAGCGGTTGGCCAGACTTCGGCAGAGGAAGTTATTAACCAACTTAAAGCGCGGCTACAGCCAGTTGCCACGAATCTGCGCCCAACGGTCGCCTGCATAGAGTGGACTGAACCGCTGATGTCGGCGGGTAACTGGGTGCCGGAATTGGTGACGTTAGCGGGCGGAATTTCCTGTTTTGGCAAAGTCGGTGCCCATTCTGACTGGATGAGCTGGGCGGAGCTGATAGCGGCTGACCCGGATGTGATTGTGGTCATGCCCTGCGGCTATGACCTGGATCAAACGCGGCAGGCGACCGCAGAGATGGCTGCTCGCGCTGAGTGGTCGCAGCTGAAAGCAGTAAAAAACCAGCGCGTGTACCTTACCGATGGCAATCAATATTTCAATCGACCCGGCCCCAGACTGGTAGACTCTGGTGAGATTTTGACCGAAATCATTCAGGTGCGAGCTGCTAACCCAGACCGTCAGTCGGTGGGCTGGGAGATTTTTCCAAGAGACCGCTAAAGCGATTTAAGCAGGGTGAGAACGGCGCTTTCGCGAGGGTCAAGCCAGTCGGCGTAGGTAGGGTCGGTTTGCTTTTTGGCCTCAATGAGCTGCTCAAGCAGTAGCCCGGCCAAGTAGTTTTCGGGCACGGTGGGGTGCACGTAGTATTTGCGGCAGGTGGCCGGACGGTTGCCCAGCTGGTTGGCAGCGGCTTTGATGGCGGCGACGATATTGCGTTTGGCTTCGGTTTCTTGGGTCCATTCGCCGAGCTGGTGAAGGGTGTCGGTGGCGACAGTTGTTCCGGCCCAAGTGCGAAAGTCTTTGGCGGTGAAGTCCTCACCGGTAACGCTTTTGAGATAGCTGTTGACATCGCCAGAATCGACGGTCTGGCGATCGCCCTCGTCGTCATAATACTGAAACAGCTCGTAACCAGGAATATCGCGGCAGCGACGCACTACCTTAGCTAGCTTGGGGTCTTCGACTTTGATCTCGTGTTCGACGCCGCTCTTACCTTTGAAGTGAAAATTAACTTCGCCTTTGCCAAACTCAACGTGGCGATCACGCAAGGTTGTCAGCCCATAAGACTTATTCTGCTTAGCATATTCCACATTGCCCACCCGAATCAAGGTGCGATCTAACAGCTGCACAATGGCGGCTGTCACCTTCCGGCGAGACAGGCCAGTCAACTCCAAATCAGCCTGAGTCTGCTCACGAAGCGCAGGCAAAGTCAGGCCGAAGGGAACCATCCGGTCAAACTTTTGCAGATTGCGAAACTTGTTCCAGTCAGGGTGATAGCGGTACTGCTTGCGGCCTTTGGCATCGCGCCCTGTTGACTGCAAGTGACCGTTGGGGTCCTGGCAAATCCACACGTCTTCCCAGTTGGGAGGAATGGCCAGAGATTCGATGCGATCACGTTCTGGAGAGGGAGATAGGCGATCGCCATTCGGCAAAATATAGCTAAAGCCTTTGCCCCGGCGCTGACGGCGAATACCCGGCATTTCATCGTGGACGTATCTCAGTCCGGCAGCGACGGCGGTTTTTTCAGGGTTAACTGGCATACCTCACTGTCCGTTTTTCGCGACGCTCAGGAAGCTCGCCTGGTATTGTAGAGGATATTATTTCTTCTATTTGAGGCATTTGAAGCATGAATGTACTGATGCAAGCAGCTACAGCAGACACTCTCCCGTATTCTCTAGTTTTGACTATTGTCGGGGTCGTTGGCTTTGCCGCTGCTGTCGGCATTGGTTCTATCGCCTGGTACAACTCCAAGCGCCCGGTTGGCTGGGAAGACAAAGCCCGCCCCGACGTAGTGCCCGAAATTGATAAAGATGCCTGATGCGGGACGTTTCAGGATGAAGTGCCTAGCTAGAAAGCTGTCCGCCAGTCACATCGACTAGCGCGCCAGTCATAAAGCTACTGTCTTCCGCCGCTAAGAAAACGTAAGCAGGCGCAAGCTCTTCGGGCTGCCCGGCGCGGCCCATGGCATTATCGGTATCGTACTGATCGACTTTCTCTATCGGCATGGTTGCTGGGATATTCGGTGTCCACACTGGGCCAGGCACGACGGCGTTCACCCGGATTTTTTGATCGGCCAAGTTTTGGGCCAGGGACTTAGTTAGCGCGTGAATAGCGCCTTTGCTAGTAGCGTAGTCCACCAGCATTCCCTTGCCCATTTTGCCGACAATGGAGCCGGTGTTGATAATTACGTCGCCTTCCTTGAGATGGGGGAAGGCAGCCTTAAACATGTGGAAGTAGCCAAACACGTTGGTTTCTACCGTTTCGTGGAACTGCTTGATAGTTAAGTCAGCCAGATCTTTCTGCACCATCTGAAAGGCGGCGTTGTTCACCAAAATATTGAGCTGACCAAACTTGTCAATAGTTTTTTGTACGGCGTCTTCGCACTCTTCGGGCTTGCGCACGTCCATTTTGATAGGTAAGCACTGACCGCCGCGCTCTTCGACCATGGACTTAGTTTTCTCGGCGTCGGCGTCGTTGACGTTGTATAAGATAGCGACGCTGGCACCTTCCATGGCGTAGGCGATCGCCACCGCCCGACCAATACCCGAATCTCCGCCGGTAATAATAGCGATTTTGCCCGTTAGCTTACCAGCGGCTTTGTAGTTGGAAAGATCGCTGTCAGGAGCAGGCGTCATGTCTTCCTGACTCGCCGGATAAGGTAGCTTTTGGCCCGGAATTTCGTCGGGAGTCGGTCGCCTTTCTGATTGAGTAGTCGCCATGGGGAATACGCAGTTGATTTTAAAAAATGTCTAAACCCGAAGAGATACCAAAGTAAACCCTGCTGGCCTCTGTTTAAGGCCAGATAGCCCGAGTCGGAATTGGCTATCTGGCCTGGTGATTTGGTCTGCTACAAGACGCTGGCAGGTCTAGCGGGCTTCGGTGCCCTGGTTAGGTGCCCCGGCAACGCCGGTATCGTTACCAGGAGCTTCCGCCTCAGCGCCAGGGCGAGTGTCCGTATTAGACCCCTGACCAGTCTTGCGGGTTTTACCCTCCAGGGTAGTTTGCTTGCCGCTAGTCTCTAGTTCGACATCTTTGTTTTTATCTTCGGTAGCCATTAAAGGTCTCCTTTTACTTGCTAAACGTGGGTGGGTTGCACTCTGAGGCCAATCCCAGCTCTACTGATAAATTCACTTTCAAAGCAAAGCATCAAACGCTTGTGCAATGAACTCTAGAGGGCTGGTTAGCTTGGATAGAGTGCCTACATAACAGACTATAAAAATGGTCAACAAAGAGACTCTACCAAGGGATACAAGCTGCTATCAAACTAGCCATAACGAAAGGCAGATGATCACAAACGCTGACAGAGCCAGTCGTACCTCCGAAGATTCACTTGAGAATTCACTTGAGGATTCGCTTGATTGGATCGGCGCTAGGGCGATCGCCTATTAAAATAGTGAGAGAACAGCATTTACTGTTAGGCTGCGATCGCTCGCGGCTGTATTGATAGCAAGGTACCTATGAGGTTTGTATCCGATTCGACAATCGCCACCAAAATTGCTCGGATGAATCAACGGGTGCGCTGGCAGCATCCGCTCCTAGCAGCGCAAAGCATCGATCAGACGCGATTAGAGATTGCCGTCAGCGATGACACTCATAGCGATGAAGCGCTCAGCCGCGATGGATTTTCTTTTTTAGTGATCGGCGATAGCGGCACTAGTCGGCATGTGCGCGATCAGCCCCAGCGCCGCATCACCGAACGGCTGCTAGAGCATCTGCCCGAATGCGAATTTATCTTGCACACAGGCGACGTGGTGTATTTAGCCGGGTCTAGCGAGCAGTATCCCGACAACTTTATCAAGCCTTATCGCGAGTTTATTGTGGGTGGAGAAAAGCCCCACAAAATTCGCTTTGATAAAATGACCTTCAAGCTGCCCTTTTTACCCGTACTGGGCAATCACGACTATTATGACCTGCCGCTGCTGACCGGGCTGCTGAGTAAAGCCTTTTCGCCCATTCGTCGGCTGCTCCGGCGGCGGATCAATTTAGACGTGGGCTGGCATGGCTCTTTTCAAGGTGAGGGATTTTCTAAAGCGTTTATAGACTATTTGCAGCCTCTGAGCGATGACCAGCTAGCGGCTCGGTTGCAGCAGCACTATACTGCCACCACAGAGACAGGCCGATGCTTGAGCTACATTCCAGGCGAATTTACCCGGCTACCTAACCGCTACTACACGTTTCGTCGGGGCGGCATTGATTTTTTTGCGCTCGATAGCAATACCTTTAACGCGCCTCAGCCTTTGCCTCAGACCGCTGAAGGTCGGGAGCAAAGAGAAAAGATTGAGGCGTTTCGCGATCAGCTCGAAGAGCGGATGCGATCGCTCTTGGCAGAGTCAGACGAACTCAACGTAGACGTGCCAGAGCAAGCTGAGCGGGCTACCCATATCTACGGCAAAGTCGAACAAATTGAAGAACAGCTGTGGGACATTGACAAGCAGCTCACCATTGACCAGGCAGACGATACCCTCGACACCGAACAGCTCGACTGGCTGCGAGATCGGCTGATTGCTTCCTGGCAAGATCAGAGCGCCAAAGGCCGGGTGCTCTATTTTCACCATCCGCCCTATGTGACCGAAAGCACCAAGTGGTTTCAAGGCCAAACGCTAGCGGTGAGGACTCATCTGCGCCAGGTGCTCAATCAGGTGCAGGCGGCCATCGCCCCCTTGCCCAAGTCGCCAGATCGCCCGCTGGTCGATCTAGTGTTGAGCGGCCATGCTCACTGCTTTGAATATCTGCGCACCGAAGAGACCGGGCACGGCGATCGCCTGATTCCCTGGGTAGTTTGTGGGGGCAGCGGCTTTAGCCTACGGCGGCAGCGCAAAGAAGGCCCAGTACTAGAAGAGCACGGCCAGCCCGTCGCCAAATGTCATCTGTTTATTGGTCGCGCTGGCCACGGACATCAGACTCGTCGCCCCTACTCAGCGCTGCGAGTAAACATTCAGTTTGAGGGAGAGACGCCCCAGTTTGAGCTGCAACCGCTCGTTGCCGAGCGCTACCAGGGCGAATGGAGCACTTACGACCTCGGTCCGATTGCACTTAACCCAGACACCGCAACCGATCTGACCCCTCAACCCTAACTTCCTCGGCCTAGCCCCCTCGACGCTGATTATCCCGATTATTCAATCGATCCATCTCCCAGGTGGTGTAGGTCCCAATCGGGCTCCACAGCAAATAGGGAATCAGCAGCACCCCCGCCCACACTAAGATTTGGGAAACGCCAAGGGCCAGCAGCAGACCAATCACAAACCCGGCACCCCCAATATAAGTGGCGGCTTTTAAGCTATGAGACCAGAGCAAAACCGGGGTGAAGCTAGCCGTGACGACCTCTAACAGCAGGTAAGCAGCCATCCAAGACCAAGACTGAGTTTGCTCCCAAACAATGTAGGCAGACCACGCCCCGCAGACAAAGACAGTGGTCCAAATCACCGGAATCAGCTTTTCAAACGTCAGCCAGCTAGGGCGCTGAAGCCGCCTGAACCACTTAATATCTTTAGGTCTAATAATGTTTGACAGCAGAGCAACCGCCAGCGTCGCTCCCCCAATTACCATCCATGATTTCAGCATAGGTCTACCGGCGGATTAAAATCTGCCGAAGCAGTAGAATTTCCTTCATTTTGGAGAAGGGTGAGCCGTTATCTATCGTCCCTAAAGCAGATTTCAGGAGAAATCATCAGCCGGTCCAGGGCGTGCGAAAGGATGGATAGAGCGTGAGGCCCCCATCGACAAAGAGGGTCTGACCCGTGATGTAGGCAGCGTCATCAGAGGCTAAGAAGGCCGCAACAGCGGCCATTTCCTCAGAGGTACCGGAGCGGCCCATCGGAATGTGGCTCTCAATGTCCGCCTTCTTTTGCGGGTCGTCTTTCCACGGATTAATCGGGGTCAGGGTTGCGCCCGGAGCAAAGGAGTTGATCCGGATATTGTTGCGCGCGTACTCTAGCGCCAGCGTGCGAGTCATCCCTCGCAGACCCGACTTGCTCATGGTGTAGCCCACATACTGCGGACGCGGAATCAACTCGTGAACGCTGGAGTCGTTGATGATGACGCCCGGCTGGTCGGCGGAGAGGAAGTGAGCGATCGCCTGACGCGCACACAGATAAGCCCCTCTCATATTGATGTCGATCATCTTGTCAAACTTCTCTAGCGGGATTTCGTGAGAAGCGCCCTGAATCTGCATCCCAGCATTGTTGATCAAGATATCTAGCCCGCCAAAGGTAGAGATCACCTGCTCAAACATGGCAGTAACGTCCTCTTCTTTAGAGACATCGGCCTGCACCGTCATGTCTTTTAGACCGCTGATACCCGCCGCCCCACTAGCCGCTCTCATTTGCTCAATCGTCTTGGCGGCTTCTTCTTCACCTTTGTAGTAGTTCACCGCGACGTGGGCCCCTTCTGCCGCAAATCGGACGGCGATCGCCTGGCCGATACCGCTACTGGCTCCGGTGACTAATACATTTTTATCTTTCAGCCCGCGCATACACGTGTGATCCTTCAAATTGAGATAGTGGCAAATTGAGATAGTGGAAGTTAAAACAGCGAAAAATGAGGCCACATCTCCATTTTGGAGAAGATGCCTTATGCAGTATAAAGGGTCAGCCTCCCCTTTGAGATGTAGTGCAGGCGTCGCTTTTTCCTATCTCCAAGCTACCAAATTGCAGAGCTTGTTTTCACTTTACTAAATCACATGAGAGAGAGATTGCCTCCTATGAGAGCGCGCGCTTCTGTCTCTTTGTAGAGGCAATCTGCCTGATTATTCTTTACTTTGTTAACAATTGCGAAGCTTGGCTGTCTAAATTATTGACAGTAGACACTTCGCTTTTGGCTGCTTCCGTTCAGTGCTTAATTCAGTATTCGACTTGGACAAAAGCAGTCTGCTTAAAGAATAGAGGTTCTATGGAAAATACAGACAGTCAGAGTAAGCAGGCCGCGCTAGATAACAAAAGCGCTTATGCAGGCAACGCATCGCCCGATCCTGAGACGGATACAGAGGAGCTAGGTGCGCGGGCTGGTCTGGATATTAAGCCAGGAAAGCCTCTATCGGTTGCTGAAGATTTGCACCAGCGCGATCAGCGTCGCTATGAGCTCGACGTAGATTCCAAAGCGGAAGCCAGCTCAGGCAACGCTGAAGCCACCCCGGTTGACGTTACTCAAACCGAGACCGGTCAGATCGAAGCAATTCCGACTCAACCGGTTCAATCTGGCCACGCGGGTGGTTAGGTGAAAAACCGGAGATTGTCCGCTGCCGCGCAAACTCGCAGCCGTAGTGGAGCAATTTCTTTCGTTTGGCTGTTCTGTTTAGAGACGGTCACTGCACACATTTTTACAAAGAGGATGATCATCGTATGGAAACTCAGACACCAGGACAAACTTTCGAAGAAGGCAAAGACGCCGCTGGCAATCTGCTAGATAAGGCAGATGACAAGGAGAATCAGGTCCTCAACGCGGTCAGTAAAGCTCAAAAGACGGTTGGGAAGGTAACCCCCGTGCCAACTGACTTTGACGCAGTCTCTTCACCGTCTGAGCTGAAGGCTCGATTGGAGTGGGGGGAGCCAGCGCTATCGATTATAGATGTGCGCGATCGCAACGCCTTCAATCAAGAGCGCATCATGGGCGCGATCGCAATGCCCATGTCAGACTTGACTGGGCTTGCCGAGCAGTCCTTTGAGCCCGAGCGCGACCTATATATCTATAGCGAATCCGATGAGGAGACAGCAGCAGCCGTCACTCAGCTGAACACAGCCGGATTCACCCGAGTTAGCGCCATCCGAGGCGGTCTATCGGCATGGAAGGCCATCGGCGGCCAAATAGAGGGCCGAGCCTCTCTCTAGGACTTTGCTGTCAGCCAGCCAACGGCTATAGACAGCCGATAGCTTGAGAAAAGGGGCGTTAGCTTATGCAGCTAGCGTCCCTTTTGCTTAGGGCATTCAGTATTTTTGGCCAGTTTAGACATTCCCTACAGAGCACCTCAGCCTAGCCGCCAGCCTCAAAATAGGATGCATAGCGATAGGAGCCAAACAAAAAAATAAAAAAAGGATCGGTTATTGCGACTTTTAGCTCCGGCTTTCTCCCGATAAATTAGGATGTAGATTAGCACTCTCCGCTAACGAGTGCTAAGTTTTGGAATGGAGAATTCGTAACCACAGGCATATGGCGAAATTAATATTATTCGATGAAAAGTCGCGCCAAGCGCTCGAGCGCGGCGTTAATGCCCTAGCAGATGCGGTCAAGATCACCATGGGGCCCAAGGGTCTCAATGTCGTCCTCGAAAAGAAGTTTGGGGCACCCCAAATTGTCAACGACGGTATCACAATCGCCAAAGAAATAGAGCTGGAAGACCCCTATGAAAACACAGGGGCCCGCCTGATTCAAGAAGTCGCTTCTAAAACAAAGGATCTGGCAGGCGATGGCACAACCACGGCAACCGTGCTAGCTCAGGCACTCATCCGAGAAGGTCTGAAGAACGTAGCGGCGGGTGCCAACCCCGTCAGCTTGCGACGCGGCATTGAAAAAGCAGTTGCTCAGCTGGTATCCGACATTGCAGCAGCGGCAAAACCAGTTGAGAGCAACGAAATTGCCCAGGTGGCAGCTGTTTCGTCGGGTAACGACGACTTAGTCGGCAACATGGTTGCTCAAGCCATGGAGAAAGTGACCAAAGATGGCGTCATCACCGTCGAAGAATCTAAGTCTCTAGAAACTGAGCTAGATGTTGTCGAAGGGATGCAGATTGATCGGGGCTACATGTCGCCCTACTTCGTCACCGATCAAGAGCGCATGATCGTCGAACTAGAAAACGCTCGGGTGCTGATCGTCGATAAAAAGATCAGCGCTGTGCAGGATCTAGTGCCTGTGCTAGAGCAGGTTACTCGTTCAGGACAGCCGCTGCTGATTATTGCTGAAGACGTGGAAGGCGAAGCGTTGGCAACCTTAGTTGTCAACAAGGCACGCGGCGTCCTCAATGTGGCTTCGATCAAATCGCCTGGCTTTGGTGAGCGCCGCAAAGCGCTACTCGCCGATATCGCCGTTCTCACTGGCGGGCAGGTGATCTCTGAAGAAGTGGGCCTCAGCTTGGAAGGCGCTGACCTGGGAATGTTGGGTGTCGCTAGCAAGATCAATATCACCAAAGACACGACAACGATTGTCTCTGAGAACGGCAACAAAGCTGACATTGACAAGCGCATTGAGCAGATTCGCAAAGAGCTAGCGCTGACTGACTCTGACTACGACAAAGAAAAGCTAGCTGAGCGGCTGGCAAAGCTGGCAGGCGGCGTAGCGGTCATCAAGGTGGGCGCGGCAACTGAAACCGAACTCAAAAACCGCAAGCTGCGGATTGAAGACGCGCTCAGTGCGACCAAAGCTGCTGTAGAGGAAGGAATTGTGCCTGGTGGCGGCGCGACGCTGCTGCATTTGGCTCAAAATCTGGAGTCTCTCAAAGCCTCTGTCTCCGATGAGGAGAGAACTGGGGTGGACATTGTGATGAGAGCTTTAGAAGCACCCCTCCGACAGATCGCCGACAACTCTGGCGCGGAAGGCGCAGTCGTGGTCGAAAAAGTCAAAGCCATGGACTTTAACCACGGCTACAACGCCCTGACCGATCAGTACGAAGATCTGATGGCTAGCGGCATTGTAGATCCAGCGAAAGTAGTGCGCTCTGCTCTGCAAGACGCAGCTTCAGTAGCCGGTATGGTCCTGACCACTGAAGTGCTGGTCGTCGAGAAGCCCGAACCCGAATCAGCGATGCCCGACGGTGGCATGGGCGGTATGGGTGGCATGGGCGGCATGGGCGGTATGGGTGGCATGGGCGGCATGGGCATGATGTAGTAGTCCATCGCGCTATCGTCCTAGCGTTAGATAAAGAGAGTAAAAAAAGGAGGGACAGCCGATTAAGCTGTCCCTCCTTTTTTGCATCTTTTTGATTTGGCAATAGCCTGGCTTGGGTGCCTGACTCAGCAAATGGTGCTAATGTACTATTTAGTTTGAGCGCATAGACAGGCGCGATCGCAGGCAAGACTATGACCCCTAATATGACGACTGCGCAGCTCTCAATGAATGAGCTGACCGGGCGAATTTTGGACATGGCGCAAACGGGAGTTTATCGCGAGTCGCTGTTTGAGACGTTTCGACCGATGGCAACGAAACGGCAGGTAAAAGAATCGATTGCCTTGGCCAAACAGTTTGGCCTGCACTCTGATCCGACTTTGCGGGATGCGGAGCTGGGTACCTATTATCAGGTCGATCCGCTCAAGGTGAAATCTTTTCAGGATACGGTTCAGCATTCAATTGTACTGAGTGCAGGCGACGATATGGCTCAGCGGATTTATACCGCGACCCGGACGGTAAAACTAATGCTGGTAGTTTCTGGGGGCGGGGCGATCGCGCTCCTCCTGATCGGTGGCGGCTACGTCTTAGCGGGCAAATCTGAAGCCGCCGCAATCTGGTGGACGAGCGCCCTCTGTACAGGCGGCATCTGGCTATGGCAAAAGAGTGTAGCTCAGCCGCTACTGTAATCGCCCCTTACCCTTTCCCCTTACCCTCTCAAATAGACTTCATTCCCCAAAAACTAACCCAAATAACAGCGTGCCACTTAGGAATCTCCTCTCTATCGGCAACACGGCTCGCCTGCCGGTCTACCTTAAAAATGGCATCGGCGCTACAGCAGTCTTCTAAGACAACGGTTGTCACCGAAAATAGGGACTGCCCGTAGGGAATGACATCGCCTGTCCGAGGCAGCAGCGGGCTGCGCAGATACCAGCTGAGCTGGCTGGTGGGCGCTTGGTAATCACTATCCGGCTGCTGAGCTGGGAAATAAAGCACCTTACAGAGATAGGGAAAGCGCTGCTCTAGCGCGAGGGACCGGGTATTAGTATTTCTCATGTATCCGCAATTGACTGACTCCATTGTGCTTTGTACGACACGCTTACGTAAATACCCTGAGACCAGCCCTCAAGCTAGATATATAAAATCCACATTTTTTTGGTACTGAGCTTCATAACTTTGTAACCATAGTAAATGTCTGTTACTGATTATGAAGTCGTCTAAATGCTCTTACTTCAAGAGGCGGTCAAGCTTCCGCTCCCACCCATTGATGTCGATATCCGCAATAACCTGATCGTTACAGTCGTTGGGTTTGCGCTCGTTGCCGCGCTGCGCCTGGGGGCAACGCGCCTGATTAACCAGCAGATTGAAAATCCGCGACTGCGCTATATGTGGCGCAAGTGGATTAGCTACGTTTGCTATGGCTTTTACGGCTTTTCGCTGGTGGTGCTGTGGCTGCCCGATATGGAAGGCATATCAACCTTTTTAGGGCTGTTTGCGGCAGGTTTGGCCGTGGTCTTGCGAGATCCTTTAGTCAATTTGGTGGGCTGGCTGTTTATTCTATGGCGGCAGCCGTTTCAGATGGGCGATCGCATTCAAGTGGGCGATCACTCAGGCGACGTGATTGACATTGCGGTTTTTCAGTTCACACTGCTAGAAATTGGCAACTGGGTAGAGGCGGACCAGAGCACCGGGCGAATTATTCATGTGCCCAACGGTCAGGTATTTCAGCGGGCGATCGCCAACTACTCTCAGGGCTTCAAATACATTTGGAACGAAATCTCAGTACTGGTCACCTTTGAGAGTGACTGGGAAACCGCCAAAAAAATTCTGCTCAAGCAGGTCAACACTCACGCCGAGCACCTCAGCGGCCACGCTGAACAGCATCTGCGCCAGACCGGGCACAAGTACATGATCTTCTACTCCAAGCTCACGCCCACGGTATACACCACCGTTAAAGAAAGCGGCATCTTGCTGACGATGCGCTACCTCTGCGAACCTCGCCAGCGCCGGGGCACAGAACAGGAGCTATGGGAAGGCGTCCTGCGAGAATTTGCCAAAAATCGCGAGATTTCCCTGGCCTACCCGACGCAGCGCTTCTTTACAACGGCGGTAGAGACAGATGCCCCTGCCGCGCCCAAGTCGAGATAGCCCCGGCTTCTACTGCTCCTATTAATTACGCTACCATCAGGGAAAATTAAACTTACTCTCATAATTGACCGGTATTTTTACGCAAAAATAGCCATTAATCTCCAAATCACCACGGCTATAGCATCTGTCAGGTTGCTTAGGATAGTGATATTGGCTGAAACAGTCAAGTTACCGCAAGCAACCTGACTGGCGAACGTCCTAATACATCAGAACGTTTGCTACATCTTCTGAGGTTTTGCGCTTCTGATATTTTGTTCTAGAACCTTGCCAAAGCGAGTGCTGCCCTTTTATGACCGCTCTCAATCTGCGCCTTTTGCAAGACAAGCTATCGGTTCATTTACAGCAAAACGGCTTTCTAGAACCGGCGCTCAGTCTTTTGGCGCATGGCGAAGCCAATGTGATCTTCAGGCTCAATCAGCAGCAGCTGGTGCGCGTCGCTGTGAATACGCCCAATCAGCGATTTGGCGGCGACTTTAGTCAGCTTACGAGCTTTGAGAAAGCTGTTTTGGAATACATTCAAGGCACTGACATTGGGCATGAGCTACAGTCGGCTCAGCTCAGGCCAACGGTCGATTTTCCCTACACCTATTTGATCACAAACTACATTCGGGGAGAACCCCTCAGCTACAGCCGAACTCATCTGGAGCAGTGCGCTGAGACGTTGGCCCGGCTGCATCGACTGCCGCTGTCAGCAGATTATGACCTCTCGACGCTACAGCCACCTGTCCAATCAGTCGATCAGCCGCTAACGCTGTTTTATCAAGAGTCTCAAGACTACGCTCAGCCCTATTTAGAAGCGGCCAGCGCTGAGCCTGAGATTGTAGAGATGATTCGGGCGGTGCTGGCTAAGGCGAAGGCGCGACTTTCGGCAGAGCAGTTGCTGGTTGATTATCCATATCGCTGTCTGGTACATAGCGACCATACCTATGAAAACTGGGTCATCAACTCACAGCAGGCTTATCTGATCGATTGGGAGTGGGCCGAGATTGGCTCTCCGGCGGGAGATCTAGGACATTTTCTTTCGCCTGTGACGATTTGCCGGGCTCAGGGCTACGAGCTGCCGCCTGAAGATCGGGCGTTTTTTTTGCAGCGCTATTACGATGCGCTAGAAGATCGGGCGCTGGTCACAACTATCCAGCATCACTTTGCTGCCTTTGGGCCGTTTCCGGCGGTGCGATCGCTCCTGTGGACGGCTGGCTACTGGATTACGGCTCGCCGCTGGTATGCCGATGCGGTAGGAGAAAGCGCCAGTGCTGCCGAGCGAATGCAGCGGTTGCGACAAAGCCGCGATCGCTTTCCAGATCTGTGGCGATCGGTAATGGCGTGGCTAGATGAAGACATCTGAGGCAAGTTTTTTAAGAGACTTATGGCGACAGCAAATTCTCGATATCTTTCTTCTGATCAGCGATGGGGCCCAGGCTGGCTGCACAGCGAACAGTGGCGGGCGTATCTCTTATTGATCCCGGCAGTTAGTCTGGTTGGGCTTTTGTTTGGCGGCGGGCTGATGCTAGCGCTGATACAGAGCGTTGGGCTGCTGAGCCTGACGGGTGACGGCACGGTTTCTTTTACGGCTTATCGGCAGGCGTTGACGAGTGCGGCTTTTTGGCGATCGCTCTCTCTCAGTCTCTATATTGCGATTGTCGCCACTGGCCTTTCGACAATTTGCAGCATCGGTCTCGCGCTGCTGCTGCGCCGGGCCAGTCGGTGGGCCAGTTTTGCCTGTCAGCTGACGCTGCCGATTCCTCATTTGGTCGGCGTTGCGGGGATGCTGCTGCTGATTTCTCCGAGCGGGCTAATTTCGCGGCTGCTGTATGCGCTCGGACTAATTCAGAGCGATCAGGGCTTTCCGCTGCTGGTGAATGACAGCGCTAACTTGGGCGTGATGATGCTTTTTTTATGGAAGGAGATTCCGTTTATCACGCTGATTTTGCTGGCGGTGCTGCGCGGCATTCGGCCCGAATACGAGATTCAGGCGCGGGCGCTGGGGGCGAGCCGGTGGCAGTGTTTTTGGAATGTGACGCTGCCACTGATGAAGCCCGGCATTCTCTCGGCCAGTCTGATTGTGTTTGGGTATGTCTTCGGGTCGTTTGAGGTGCCGTTTTTGCTCGGCTCTACCTATCCCTCGACGCTGCCGGTGCTAGTCTACCGGGCGTTTACTGACGCAGATCTCAATCAGCGGACGGTGGCGATCGCCCTCGGTCTACTGCTCTCCTTGGTCTCGATTTGCCTGAGCGCGCTATATCTCTGGTTGGGTTCAAAAAAATGGTCGCGGCCTACTTTCTTAGAGAGATCGTCATGATGAAGCGCAATACGCTGCTGGGTCTAATTATTAGCGTGCTGTTTTTACCCTTTCTGCCGCTGCTAATCTGGTCATTTGCGACCGGCTGGTATTTCCCTGATCTGGTGCCGCCACAGTGGACAATGCAGCACTGGCAAACGGTGTTCTCTGCCTCTTCAAAAGTAGGAGAAGGGTTTGCGCAGAGCTTGATGATTGCGGCGATCGCGACGGGTCTGGCCCTGCTCGTGGGTCTACCGGCAGGCAGAGCGCTGGGGCTGATGCAGTTTCCGGGTAAAGCGGGCGTCAAGCTGTTTTTGCTAATGCCGATTATTGTGTCGCCGCTGGCTACGCTGATGGGCATTCAGTTTGTACTGATTCGGCTGGGACTGAGTGGGACAGTCGCAGGGGTAGTTTTGGTACATCTGCTGCCGACGATTCCCTATATGACGCTGGTGCTCAGCAGCGTGTTTGCCAACTTCGATCCGGGTTATGAAGCACAGGCCCGATCGCTGGGCGCATCTCCATTACAGGTTTTGTTCAATATTACTTTGCCACTGATTTTTCCAGGCGTGGTGGTTGGCGCGCTGTTTGCCTTTTTGATCTCATGGAATGAATTTTTGCTGACGTTTTTTGTCGGCAGCGGGCGAGTGTTTACGCTACCGATGGTACTGTTCACTTCCTTGCAGGGCGGCAACAGCGGACTGACGGCAGCGATCGCCATCACCTCAATCATCCCGGCGCTGATCTTCTTATTGTTCTCCAGCCGGGCGCTGCAAAACGAAGCCACCATCGGCGGTCTCGGCAATGTGTAAGACTATACATGCTTCGAGAATACAGACTTCGAGAATACAAATTTCGAGAGGAATTGATAGACCGCTGATGAGCCAACTGGTACTGCAAAATCTGACCAAGTCCTTTCGGGGAGTGCCCGCTGTACAAGATCTGTGGCTGACGGTCGAGGCGGGTGAGATTGTCTCCCTGTTGGGGCCTTCTGGCTGTGGCAAGTCCACTACTTTGCAGCTGATTGCCGGTATTTTGCGCCCCGACTCAGGCCAGATAGAGCTAGGCGATCGCACCCTGAACCGCGTGCCGCCCGAGCAGCGCAGCGTGGCTCTGATCTTGCAAAAGGGGCTGCTGTTTCCGCATCTGAGCGTGGGTGAGAATGTGGCTTTTGGGCTGAAGATGCAGGGGATGAATCGTCGGGAACGGGAGAAGAAAGCGATCGCCATGCTTCAACAGGTGCAGCTAGACGGCTTTGCTCAGCGCCAACCTGCCGAACTCTCAGGCGGTCAGGCGCAGCGCGTAGCCTTGGCGCGGGCCTTAGTCATTCAGCCTCAGCTCTTACTGTTAGATGAACCGCTCTCAGCCCTTGATGCCAACCTGCGAGAAGACATGCAGGAGCTGATTTTGCAGCTTCAGGCTGACACGGGCGTCACGCTGATCATTGTCACTCACGACCAGGCCGAAGCAGTCGTCATGTCGCAGCGCATCGCGCTCATGTTTGACGGGCGACTGCGACAGGTAGCCACGCCAGAACAGCTCTACCGCTGCCCCTGTGATCAAACGGTTGCCCGGTTTTTTGGCGGCGTCAATTTCTTTATGGCTCAAGCCGATCAGCATCGGCTACAGATTTTGGAGAGGGGGAGCGATCGCCCGCTCGAAATGCCCTCCAGTAGCATGACCATCAGCGATCAGGTGCTCACGACCAGCCACACACTGACAGGCTTAGTCCAGGTGACTATTCGCCCTGAGCATATTCAAGTCTTCTCAGAACCTCAGCACGGGGTCAATGTGCTACCTGCCACCGTCACGGCTAATCGGTTCACCGGCACCCAGCGACGGCTCACCCTCAAAACAGCAGCCGGGCCACCTTTACAAGCTTGGATAGGCCCCAATCAGGCGTTCACTGTGGGTCAAATGGTATGGGCGCACCTGCCCGCCGATGCCCTGTGGGGCTTTCCCATCGAGACAACTGTAGAGCCTGCCCGCGCTGCTCTCTCTTAACCCTTCAACCCTTTCCGTGCCAGATTCGTGGCCGATTGCTCATCTACTCACTATCTCTCCTGCCTTTTATGAAACCTTCCTTTCCAGCTTCTCTCACGCTGCCTCGCCGGCGATTTCTTTTTCTTTCAGCTTCTGCTTGTCTCGCCGCTGTTGCCACTAGCTGCGCTGGCCGCGATACCGCTAACACTGAAGAGAGCCCCGATTTAAGCACGCTCACCTGGGACGAAATTCTCGAACAGGCCAGCGGCACCACCGTAAACTGGGCGATGTGGGGCGGCAGCGATACCACCAACGCCTACGCCGACGAATGGGTAGCCGAACAGCTTCAGAGCAAATACAGCGTCACGCTTAACCGGGTACCGCTCAACGACACCGTAGAGGCCGTTAACAAAGTGGCGGGCGAAGTGCAGGCCGGACTGACGACTGGTGGCAGCATCGACCTGATTTGGATCAATGGAGAAAACTTTCGCACCATGAAGCAGGGAGACTTGCTCTATGGGCCTTTTACCGATCAGCTACCGGCGATGGCAGCCTACGATCTTGACAGTCCGGCGGTGCTGTCAGACTTCGGCCTGCCGGTTGATGGCTACGAAGCGCCTTACACCGGAGCCTATTACCTGATGGTAAAAGACAGTGCCAAAGTAGATACCTCTCCGCAGACATTTTCAGAACTGTTGGCATGGGCCAAAGCTAATCCAGGACGTTTTGCTTACGTAGCCCCGCCCGCTTTCGACGGCAGTCGATTTTTACTGACGGCGCTCTATGGCGTAACCGGCGGATATGAGCAGTATGCCGGAGCCGAGTTTAATGAAGATCTTTGGAATCAAAATTCGCCGCTGGTTGCTGACTACTTAAAGGAGCTAGAGCCTTATCTGTGGCGCGAAGGCCAAACCTATCCGCCCACTCAGGTGCGGCTGCAAGAACTTTTTGCCAACAGTGAGATATGGATGATGCCAGTATTTATCTCGCGCATCGCCGAGGCCAAAGCCAGCGGGCAGTTTCCAGCGACTGCTGAAGCTTTCACGATGCCTGATATCTCTTTGAACGATCCCTCTTTTACCGCCATTCCGATTAACGCTAGTAACCCAGCGGGGGCTATGGTGCTGGCCAATGTGCTCTCTAGCCCAGAGGGACAGCTGCAAAAGTTTAAGCCGCAGGTCTGGGGCGATCCGCCGCTGCTAGATGTGACCAAAGTTTCGCCTGAGCTGCAAAAAGAGTTTGCTCAGGTAGAGGCTGAGTACGGCATTCCGCTGAAGGAATTGGCTGCGACCACAGTGCCAGTCATCAACGCCGAATACACCACTCGCTTAGAGACGCTGTGGAAAGAGCAGATTGCTGTGTAAGTCAGCCCTCAGCAGTCAACTGAAGTAATTTACCCAAAAGCAAAAGTATGGCCTTTAAAGAACGAGAGAGTCGCGATCGCGGCGTCATTAAAAACGACCGTCTGATGGAGCTACACCTCTATCCGGGCAATCAGTGCAACCGGGACTGTGACTTCTGCACAGTCTTCGGTAGTCCCAAAGGAGGGTACACCGAATACGCTGCTGAACATTTAGACGCGGCTTTGCGCAGTGTCATGCTGCACGAGCAGGGCGCGCTCAAGTTTTATGGCGGAGAACCCACGCTAAATCACAAGAACGTAATCTGGTCGATTGCCTATCTGCGAGATCGCGACTTCACCGGGGCCATCGTCATCTACTCCAACGGCATCCGCGCCGAGCAGCTGCTAGAAATTCTAGAATCTGACCCGCTGCATAAGACCACGGCCTCG
>JBBSNR010000012.1:0-19313 GCA_038260635.1 Phormidesmidales cyanobacterium | reverse complement strand
TTTCATCAAAGCTGGCTGGGCGCAGCTCTCGTTTTCATGGGGTATTTAGCCGTCGGCTTCTTGCTTGATAAATGGCTGGATGGGCATTTGAGATACCTAAAAATTCGTTCGTAACAGAGGGCAGGTCTCGATCTTGGCTGTAGCCCAACGCAAATAAACGATTCTGCGTCAAAGGAAAGGATGAAAATGAGAAAATACCCCGTTACTGGGTTCTATATCTTGGCTTTTGGGATTTCATGGCTTGGCATGATATCAATCGTCTTAGCCTCGCGAGGTATTGACCCATTTTACCGTCCTTACTTCCTGGCTCTTTCCATCTTTTATGCCATTGGCCCTGCACTTGCGGCTGTGATTGTGTCACAGGTGGCGCATGGTAAAAGAGGGGTTCAGAATTTGCTCAAGGGACTGATCCGATGGCGGGTTGGGCTGGGCTGGTACTTCGTAGCGGTACTGACTCCGGTGGTGCTCCTCACTGTGGCGCAAGTCTCACGAAATTACTGAGTTTTTCAGTAACCATTGCAGTGCCACAAGTCGATCTATCTCCCTATGTTGTCTTTGGTCTTGGGGTGAATTTCTTGGCTAACACGTGCGAAGAAATTGGATGGCGCGGCTTTGCACTATCGCACTTGCAGAAACGACACAATGCCTTGATTGCCACCCTGATTGTGGGCGTGCTATGGGGTTTATGGCATTTGCCGCTTGTCTTTTTAGCGGGTTCGATGTCTGAGTATCCTTTCCTTTGGTTCACGATCATCGTGGCAAATGCTTTTATATATACCTGGATTTACAACAGTACTAAAGGCAGTATTTTGCTAGTGGCGCTTTTTCATGCTTCGGAGAATATAGCTGGAGCATTTATTACTGGGGTGTCTCCCATCGCCTACGCTCTCGTGAATGGTGTTGTGGCAATTATCCTAATTGCAGCCCTCGGAAGCGTAAATCTCTCTCGTCGGAGAAAGGTTTGCGCGGGCTAATTCGGATAGGGAGAACCTTCAGGGACTGTATCTAGATAGTGCTGGCTGGATATTGTGCATGAGTGCGATCGCGATGGCTATTGACCCTTGAGCACAAGAAATGCGGTGGCTTGCTCAGGCGGCTGATAGGTTCAAGCTAGCGAGTTATAAAGCCTCTTTATCTTGATAGGTTCTTCAGACTGAAGGCACAGGAAGCCTGTCAAGACAGCCGCACCGCCACGGTGTATGAAGGACGCTGAGATTTCTCACGTTGAGTTTTGACCAGGCGAAATTCCGGATCAATATACAGGTTGTCCAATCGAGGTCTAGCTTTGGATATTTGCTGGTACTGCTTAGCCGCGATGCGATTAGTCCTTTGGGCTGGCAAAGAAGCTGGTGATCGCACCTGAGGCGACTTCTGATGTTTGGCCACTGCTGTATTGAACCAGGTTTGAGCAGTTTCAGCATTGAAGGCAATAGATCCAAAGCGCAGGGTCTGTTGGATGAAAACATTTTGAATGTTCCAATAGTCCTGACCTGTGTGGTTGGGTGCCAATAGATCAGCCGCTTCACCAGCCGCTTTTTGAACGGAATAGCTCTGCATGATCATCAAGTCGTAGCTGAGTAACCAGCGCGAGAACCAGCTTAGAACCGGGCTTTTCCGCCCAGGTTTGTACCGAGCTAGGTTTGCGTAGTAGCCGTTGTCGTTAAAGATTTGGTATGACTCTTGGTGCACCCGTCCTGGAAGGATGTCCTGAAAAGGATTAGTAGACCAAACCGGGAACCAGACGCCTTTCAAGAGCGAAATTTGCTCTCTCAGCTCAGGCGTAGGATTACGTTTTTCTAGCTCGTTGAACAGTGGCATCAACGTCTCGTTGGCGAACCGGACTTTTTTAGCCATTGGCTCTGCGTCTCGCGATGCCACCTGTTTCAACAAGCTAGACTTTAAGCTAGAGGTGTCTGCCTTTGCGATGACAGCAGGTTCAAACGGGGTTTCTAACAAAGCTAAGTCCATCTTAAGTCTAGCCTCCGAAAACGATTCCGATATGCCTACCAAGATCATAATAAAATTACTGGAATTCTAGAGCTAGTCTACAAACCGTATTGTTTTTGGGTAAATAGCGCCGCTGCCCGTCCTAACAGGAAGCAGATCTGAGATACTG
Organism: Phormidesmidales cyanobacterium; assembly: GCA_038260635.1. Classification (GTDB taxonomy): domain Bacteria; phylum Cyanobacteriota; class Cyanobacteriia; order Phormidesmidales; family Phormidesmidaceae; genus Phormidesmis. Next base: position 17,197 of record JBBSNR010000012.1, on the reverse strand, counting down.
CAAGCTGTGAGCTATGCGTACTCATAAGACCCTCACACATGCCTGATATAACTAAAAAGTAGAAAAAAGCCTGAAGATATCGCTAAGTTAGTGCCTTGGCTTCTTGTTATTAGACTTAATTGGGAAAAACCAATGGCTAACTAACAAAGTATGTTAGCGGATGCATATTTATTGTTCGAGGGATTTCTTATGAAGCCAGATTATCTAATTGTCGGCAGTGGTTTATCAGCACTGGTCTTTGGTGCGCTGATGGCAAAATCTGGTAAGACCGTGCAAATTATCGAAGCGCATGAGCATCCGGGCGGCTTTGGCCATACGTTTACAATGGCCAAAAAATATACGTTTAATGCTCAATTTCACTACGTCTGGGACTGCGGCGAAGGGCAAACCGTCAACCGGGTACTCAAAGAACTGGGTTTAGACCAGAAAGTCACTTTTGAGCGATATGACCCCGATGGCTTCGACCATATGCGAATGCCAGGGTATGCCATGGATATTCCCTCAGAACCAGAAGAATTAATCGAGCGATTGTCTGCTCTGTTTCCTGAGTCTAGTCATCACATTCGCCAATTCGTTGATGAAGTAGAAACGACTGGTGCAGGCTTGAAAATATTGGCTCCGCCGATCAAACCAATGGCGCTATTGAAGCATCCAAACGAGGTGTTTTGTACCGCCCGAAATCTCAACAGCACGCTTCAAGATGTCTTCGACAAATTTCAGCTTCCGCAAGCCGCTCAAACGCTTTTAGCGCTGCAATGGCCTGATTTTTTGCTGCCCCCCGATCAGCTCTCGTTTTATGCCTGGGTCGCATTGTTCAGGGGCTATCAAGCAGGCGCATTCTACCCAACCCAGCATTTTGAAAAGGTCATTAATTCGCTAGTCAAAGTCATCGAATCTCACGGCGGGCAGGTACTTCTCAATCATGAAGTGACTAATTTTAAAATCGTAGGTAAAACGATTACGGGCGTGCAGGCGATGGATCTTATTGACCATCAAACTCACGAATTTGCAGGTGATACGGTAGTTTGCAATATTGACCCCAAAAGAGCGGCTAAGATGATTGGGGAGAAAAAGTTCTCTAAGACGGTACGACGAAAGCTCGACTATGAGTATTCAGCCTCTAACTACATGGCGTACTGCGTCGTCAAAGATCTTGACCTTCGAGACTACGGCTTTGGCAAATGGAATCTCTCCCATACCGGGCATTTAGATCTTAATGAAGCTTTCGCGCAGATGTATGAGCGCAACGACTTTTCTAACCCTAGCTTTGCCATCACAACGCCCACGCTATTAACCGCAGCGGAGAGAGATTGCCCAGAAGACTGTCAAATTGTAGAATTTCTGACCGTTGCTAACTATGGCTATTTCAAACAATTGCGGGAGAACGACCCCAAAGCATACAGACAGAAAAAGCAAGAAATCTTGGATTCCATCCTGGACGTGGTGGAAAAACACTACGTGCCGGATTTTAGAAAGCATATGGTCTTCCACATTACGGGCAGCCCTACCACCAACGAACGCTTTTGCTGGTGCCCCAACGGAAATTCCTACGGTTCTATTCTAACTCCACGCAATATGGGGTTAGGGCGGCTGAATCATGAGAGTTCCCTTAAGCAGTTCTATTTCTGCAACGCCTCATCGGGCTATCCCGGCTTTGCGCCTACCTTTTGGACAGGGGCATTGCTCTACCAGCGTCTGTCTGGTGGTGTGATTTTAGGCGATCGCTAAACAGACAGCACTGCCCATCCGCAGGAGTCGCGCCTTATCCATTCCATAAACTTACAGGTTCAACCATGAAGATTGCAGTCATCGGCGGCGGCGCTAGCGGTATGGTCACAGCCTACCTGCTCGACAAACAGGAGCATCAGGTCACCGTGTTTGAACGGCAGCCTATTTTAGGCGGACACATTCGCACCATCAACAAAAACGTAAAGCCGAACCAGTCTGACTGTAGTGAGATTCTTGAAAGTGGCGTGCTTGAATTCCCAACTGCGTTTAAAGACTTCATTGCGCTCATGCAAGAACTCGACGTAGAGCTAGAACCGGTCAGTGTAGGTTCCGGTATGTTTTTTAATAACGGAACCCACTGTTTATCGGGAGTTGCGATCAACAAAAACTTTACAGGCATTCGCAAACTGATTGAACATTTGCGTGTCGATACGATGTATGCGCGTTCTGCCGGATTGTGGCTCAAAACGCAATTCTCTGACCTGCACGATTTCTCCGATCAGTCACTGTCGCAGTACCTGGGACGCCCAAGTGCTAGAAATACCTGGCTAAAGCTGCTGATTATGTATAGCTATTCAATCCCGTTTGAAATGATTGATGATTTTCCAGCAGAACTGGCAATGCCGATTTTGCGGGACTATATCGCGACCCATTGGGTCAGGGTCAAAGGCGGCGTGTATTCTTACATTGAAGAAATACTAGCGCGATTTCAGGGTGAAATTGTTCTAAACGTAGAAATTGATCGTGTTTTCAGAGGCCCAGATACTGTCAAAATTGTGCGCTCAACCGGTGAAGTTCAGACATTTGATACGGTGGTTTTTGCAACGCCTCCTGACCAGGTAATGGCGCTGCTAGCCGATCCGAGCGATGCCGAGACTAAACGATTTTCTGCCTGGAAAGCCAACTATGCAACCAGCCTGGTTCACAAAGACGATTCCATCTATGATCGCTACGGCATCCAAAACCCCTCAGAATTTGACTTCTTTCAGACAGCTACCCGCTGGGGATACAACGGCTGCCTGAATCAGCTTTGCGGTATCTCATCATCACAACGTTATTTTTTATCGTTTCAGCTAGAGGAGATGCTGCAAGGCGATCGCATCATACACATCGAGAAGCACCATACCCCGCTGTATACCACTGAATCGTTTCGATATCGAGATGAAGTAGCTACCACAAACGGCGAGAACAACACCTATCACGCTGGCGCTTATCTGGGGGATGGCCTGCACGGAGGAGCGATCACCTCTGCCCTGCGGGTTGCTCAACTGATTGAAGTAGAGAGTACTTCACGTAATTTTGAATCTCGCCTTGTCTATACATAGCTATAGACAGTTAATCAAAGAGGATAGTTTATGAACAGGAAGCAATTCATCGGTATTGCTGGCGGAGCAACCATTGCAGTGGGTGCAGCGTCTTATCTGTCGAGCGATAAGAGTAATCTCGTGAGGGCAGATCTAAAGCCATCGGACGATTCGACAAAGCCAACACTCAATCCAGACGAAAAAGAGATTTTGTTTCTCGCCTCGCTTGCGCCGAGCGGTCACAACACACAGCCTTGGTTTGTCCAATACCTCGAACCCTATCATTGGATCATCGGCAACGACCGAAGCAAATGGCTCCCTGCCGTTGACCCAGCTCAGCGGGAAACCATGCTGTCGCTTGGTGCTTTCATTCAAAATCTGAAATATGCTGCGGGTGATTTTGGTTATATCTGCGATTGGAAACTGCTCGCTACGGCCAATCAAGACGAACGGGTGATGGAAGTAAAGCTGATCAAAGAAGCGTCGAAAAATGCTTTTGACATCTCGAAAATCAAAAACCGTCGCACGGTTCGGGCCGATTTTTTGAGTGATGTGCTGAAACCAGCAGACCTCAGATATCTGGTCAATTCAGAACCGGAATTTATTCACTACCTGCCGGTCACTAGCCGGGAGAGTCAATATATCAACGAACAAACCATCGAAGCTAACCGCCTTCAAGCCTATCGCAACCCTGCCCAGGAAGAGCTGGCCGACTGGATCAGATTCTCTAGTCAGAATGCCGAGAAACATCGTGACGGGCTGACAACGGCAAGTATGGAACTAAAAGGACTTTCGGGCTGGGTAGTGCGAAATACTTATGGCAAAGACGATGTGATGAAAAAGGATTTCAGAGAGCAAAGCATTGACATTGTTAAGAAAGAGGTCTCTGAATCGGCGGGTTGGATTCTTATTACCAGTAAGGACAGTTCGGTGGCAACCCTGCTCGAAACCGGTAGACGAATGCAAAGACTCTTCCTAAAAGTGCGAGAAAAAGGGATTGCTATCCATCCCATGACGCAGATATTAGAAGAACCCTCAACCCAGCAAGACCTAAATCAGTCAATTGGGACTAGCGAAAATATTCAATTCATACTACGAGCGGGTTATTTAAATAACTATCCGTCGCCGGTTTCACTGCGCCGCCCCGTTAATTGGTTTATACGGACATAACGAAGTATCTCATCCTTATCTTCCTCACAACTTCCTCATCTCTTTTCAATATCGTGGAATATTCAGCATATATTCAACATTCCTGTCGTTCACAGGGATAAAACCCATGAAATGGCAACGATTTATTCTAGCTCTTATAGCCACCATTTGCTTACTCTTTGCGGGCAGTGCCCTAGCACAGACTGATGTCCAGATCAATGATGCCAATCTCATTCGCTTTGGTGGCAGCATAACGGTACCAGAAGGCCAGGTTGTCGAAAATGCCCTGGCATTTGGCGGTAGTGTTACGGTGTTACCGAATGCCAAAGTTGTGGATACGGCGATCGCTTTCGGTGGAAGCGTCACGGTGCAAAAAGGAGCGCAAATAGAGGGGGATGCCTACTCTTTTGGTGGCAAAGTCGTGCAGGAACCCGGCGCGATTATTCGCGGCGCAAACGCGACCTTTAGTGATGACCATGGCATGATGCAAGGCTCTCATCAAGGTAGAAGTCACCGCTTAGTAAATTATTTTTTCAGTGCTCTTTTTAGAGTTTCTGCCGCTGGTGTGGCAGCGATTCTCGGACTGCTTGTTTTGCGCACCAACTCAAAGTTTCTGCCAAATTTGGCCACAGAGCTACGCCAGCATCCTGGCCTAACCGCCCTCTGGGGACTCGGGGCAATTATTTCCTTTGCCTTCGCCTGCGTATTTTTAGCAATTACGCTGATCGGGATTCCGCTGATTCCGCTGCTGATTTTGACGATGATGATCACCACCTTGGTGGGATCGTTGGGAGTAGCGCTGTTTGTAGGTCAACGCTTAGGCCATAAGAATAGTGAGTCTGTGCAGAAGCAATTCTTGTTAGGGCTAGCGGCTTTAAGCGTTCTGACACTCATTCCAATTCTCGGAGGATTAGTCATTTTCTTGATCAATCTGTTTGGTCTAGGCGTTATTTTGCTGTGGCAGTTTGGCAGAAACGCGCCTCAAATGGCTAATGAATGAAAGTGTCTACATCATGAGAGTAGGAAGAAAATCGAGCGCCAATCAAAGATTCAGCAGCCACAAAACAACCTGTATTCAAGAAGTCAGTGATGCCAGCCGCAACGGATTTTAAAGACTATTACGCCGTTTTGGGCATAGATAAAACGGCAACGCCCGTAGAGATTAAGCGAGCCTATCGAAAACTTGCCCGCAAGTACCATCCCGATCTTAATCCGGGAGATAAAGGCTTAGAAGACAAGTTTAAAGAACTCAACGAAGCAAATGCGGTACTTTCTGATGTAGAAAAACGGCAGAAGTACGATCAGTTCGGGCAGTCTTGGAACCAGCCTGGGTACAGCGAAGCGTCGCCATCCAACGCCACAAACACTACCTCCGAAGATTTCAGTCGCTACAGTGATTTTGATTCTTTCATCGAAGATCTACTGGGTCGATCCGGCGCTAGAACCTCCCGCTCAGGCGGCTTTGGTGATAGGGGCGGGTTTCATTCTCAAGCGCCTGCACCGGATACTGAAGCGGCGATCGCACTCACCTTCTCTGAAGCCTTCCACGGTGTTCAAAAACGGCTAAAACTCGACGACGAAGCCATCAACGTCCGCATTCCTCCAGGCGCAAAACCAGGCAGTCGCATTCGACTCAAAGGCAAAGGTCGGCCCAGTCCATTTTCCGGGCAGCGTGGTGATTTATATCTCACCGTTGAGATGTTGGCGCATCCCTTTTTTCGATTCGAGAAAAACAACCTTGTCTGTGACTTGCCGCTGCGCCCTGATGAAGCGGTACTAGGCGCGCAAATCAGCGTACCCACGCCTGACGGCAGCGTGATGATGAAAGTTCCTAAAGGCGTGCAGGCAGGGCAATCGCTAAGGCTACGTGGCAAAGGTTGGAAATTGACAAAAGGCGGACAAAGCGACTTGTTAGTCAAGCTTCAGATTGCGATACCGCAGGCGTTAAGCCCGATTGAGCAGGAATACTACGAAAAAATTCAAGCAAGTACGAGCTTTAACCCGCGCGTCCAGTTAGAGGAAATTAAGTTATGACCTTCAGCCTTTCAGAGGGTCTTGCCCGAATTGTAAATTCATTCGAAGATGAACAGTTTTATACCTTTGAGTATGCTGCGCAAATCACTGAGACTTCGACTGCAACCGTGCAGGTTTATATTGAGCTAGGGGTGATAGAGCCGATGGGCGATCGCCTTCATTCGCGAGAAGTCGCTCGCATTGCGCAAATTCAGCGGCTGCGTCGAGACTTAGGCTTGAACCTAGTCGGCGCTGCGATGGTGCTAGATATGGCGCAAGAACTCGCTCAATTGCGAGCACAAATTGAGATATATCGGTCTCAACCAAGATGAAACCCATGAATCTTTTAATGAACAGTAGTGCTGATTGCTGTCATAGAGGCTCTTCAAATGCGGCTGCCGCGATTTTTAAGCAGCGATTCGCCTCACAGTTCCCTCATAAGTTCTCTGTATGCTGAAAGCATAGTTGTTCAAGAGAAACTTGCGATGAGTGCAAATCCTGATGAAGCCGTTCTGGTGACAGACGCTGCCACTGCCAACATCCCACCTGAAACAGAAGCTGAGGAGAAAGTAACGGTAGAAGAATTTAAGATTTCGGGAGATGCGCTGGTTACTCGAATCAAGGCGCTGATTCAGGGCGGCAATATTCGCCGCATCATTATCAAAAATGAAGAGGGCCATACGCTGATCGAGATTCCGCTGACGGTCGGGGTGATTGGCGGCACGATTGGTGCGGCTTTATTCCCAGTGGTCGCTGCGGTTGGAGTGATTGGTGCAATGGTGGCTCATCTGACCGTGGTGATCGAGCGTGAGGCATCCGACTGACCAACTGAAGTCACTTAGCGGCGAAAGTACCATTGTCCGGGCTTCGACTACGCTCAGCCCTCGGTTTCCGCCTTGTGAGTTTGGTATTTTATTTTCGCGCAAGTCCCTTATGAGCGATCGCAGAGAGCCATCATCTTCACAAGTTCCCCAAGTTTCTGACCTATAAGCAAAGTATAGGAGAAGGCAGTCGTCAGCTTCTACAGGTTGACGCTTGAAGTGAGTTTTTATGGTACAGGCAACACATCCAGCTTCGGTGACTCCGCACAACAGCGCAGATGCCAACACCGAACTGATTCTAGACTTTGCGCAGGTTGGCATTCAAGATGTTCCTCGGGTGGGCGGGAAAAATGCCTCTCTAGGAGAAATGATCCAACAGCTCGCGCCGCAAGGGGTGCGCGTTCCCAACGGATTTGCCACAACGGCTTATGCCTACCGAGACTTTATCCGTGAAGCGGGGTTAGAGACCCAGATGCGATCGCACTTCAAGTCTCTCGATATTGAAGATCTTGAAGCCCTTCGCCAGTGCGGTCGCCGGGTTAGAGACCTGATTTTGGAAACGCCCTTTCCCCCCGCCCTAGAATCCGCCATCACGCAGGCATACCTCAAACTTTGTAAAGGCAGCGGCGACGACAGCCGCAGCCTCGATGTAGCCGTTCGCTCCAGCGCGACCGCAGAAGATCTCCCCGACGCGAGCTTTGCCGGACAGCAGGAAACCTACCTCAACGTTCACGGCGTTAAAGGCGTGTTAGAAGCCTGTCATAAGTGCTTCGCGTCTCTTTTTACGAGCCGGGCCATTTCATACCGTACGCTCAGGAACTTTGACCATTTTGACGTGGCGCTTTCGGTTGGCGTGCAGCGCATGGTGCGCTCTGACCTGGCATCAGCGGGGGTGATGTTCTCTATCGACACTGAAACCGGGTTCAAAGATGTTGCGCTGATCACAGCGGCCTACGGCCTGGGTGAAAATGTTGTACAGGGCGCGGTCATTCCAGATGAATACGTGGTCTTTAAACCCACATTAGAGCAGGGCTATCGGCCCATTTTGAAGAAGAGCTTGGGCAGCAAAGAAATCAAGATGGTGTACGACACCAGGGGAACTAAGCTGACCAGGAATGTGCCGGTCGATCAGCGCGATCGCCAGCAGTACGCCCTGACTGACGACGAAATTTTGACGCTAGCACGCTGGGCAAGCATTATCGAAGCTCACTACTCCACCGTGCGGGGGGTCGATACCCCAATGGATATGGAATGGGCCAAAGATGGCCTGACTGGAGAGCTGTTTATTGTGCAGGCCCGGCCTGAAACCGTGCAGTCTCAAAAGTCTCAGGCGGTTCTGCGAAGCTACCGATTGCAGGCTGACACCGCCGCCCTCACACCGCTCGCGACCGGCCAGGCCGTCGGCGAAATGATTGGTCAGGGGCCAGCGCGAGTGATTCAGTCGGTGAAGAATATTGCCGACTTTCAGCCTGGAGAAGTACTGGTGACCCGACGCACCGACCCCGACTGGGAGCCGATTATGAAGCGGGCCAGTGCCATTGTCACTGACCAGGGCGGTCGCACCTGTCATGCTGCCATTATTGCCCGAGAGATGGGTATTCCAGCGATTGTTGGCAGCAGCGATGCGACCACCACTATCGAGCCAGGGCAGCAGGTCACTGTCACCTGCGCCGAAGGCGAGGTCGGGAAAATCTACAGCGGTATGCTGCCCTTTGCTGTGGAAGAAACCGCAATTGATCAGCTACCCCGGACGCGCACTCAGATCCTGATGAACGTGGGCAATCCAGAAGAAGCGTTTCGACTGGCCGCAATTCCTAGTGACGGGGTGGGTCTAGCTCGTCAGGAGTTCATCATTGCCAACCAAATTAAAGTTCATCCGCTGGCGCTGCTGCATTTTGACCAGCTCGAAGACGGTCAAGAGAAACGGGCGATCGCCGCGCTAACCCAGAACTACCCGCACAAGCCCGACTACTTTGTCGACCAGCTTGCTCGCGGCGTGGGGACGATTGCCGCCGCCTTTTACCCCAAGCCGGTCATCATTCGGCTCTCCGACTTTAAGAGCAACGAATACGCCAATTTACTCGGCGGGAAAGGGTTTGAACCGTTCGAAGAGAATCCGATGCTGGGCTGGCGGGGGGCTTCTCGCTACACAGATGACCGCTATCGTGAGGCGTTTGCGCTGGAGTGTCTGGCACTGAAGCGAGTACGCAATGACATGGGGCTGACGAATGTGATTCCGATGGTGCCCTTTTGCCGAACGCCCGCCGAGGGACAGGGAGTTCTCGCTGAGATGGCCAGCCACGGACTGGTGCGCGGAGAATCGGACTTGCAGGTTTACGTGATGTGTGAGATTCCGAACAATGTGCTCCTGGCTGAGGACTTTGCTCAGGTATTTGACGGTTTCTCAATTGGCTCTAACGACCTGACGCAGCTCACGTTGGGTCTGGATCGCGATTCGGCGCTGGTAGCTCACCTGTTCGATGAGCGCAGCGCCGGGGTCAAAGAGATTGTACGGATGGCTATTGAGCGGGTAAAGCGAGCCGGACGTAAGATTGGCATTTGCGGTCAGGCTCCGAGCGATTATCCTGAGTTTGCGCAGTTTTTAGTCGAGCAGGGGATCGATTCGATTAGTCTCAACCCAGACTCTGTGATTGCGACTACGCTGGCGATCGCCGCTATAGAACAAACTCTATTTACAGGAAATTCTTCCCATGTTTAGCAAAATTTTGGTGGCGATTGATTCATCTGCGGCTAGTCGGCGCGCCTTTGTCGGCGCGCTGAAAATCGCCAAAGGGTTAAACGCCGAACTGATACTCGTCCACGCGCTAGATGTGTTCGACCCGGCTAGCCCTGAGCACCCGATCATTCCGACAGACAGCTACTCAATGGCGCTAGACAGTCTGATACGCGAGACCTACGAGAAACAGTGGGCTGAGTTTGCTGACCATTTTGAAGCGCTGCTCAAACAAAAACAGGAAGAAGCCGAGGCGCTGGCCCTGACTGCCCAATATTTACAGCCGTATGGTCGCCCCGGCCCGGCAATTTGCAAAGCAGCTAAGACCCTCAAAGCCGACTTGATTGTTGTAGGCAGCCACGGCTATAAGGGATTACAGGAGATGATTTTAGGCAGCGTTAGCAACTACATCATGCACCATGCCCCCTGTTCGGTAACGGTGATTCATCCCAGAGATATTGTCGATCCGCTGGAGAACAGTCTACGTTCGTCCGTGATCCCCGCCTTTTACAGCACCCTTAAAGCTAATGACTACGAAAAGATTAAGATGTGATTGTCCTGGCCTGATCAGAAGACGCCTTGTGAGTCATCTTTCTGAACTTCTTGCCAGTAGGATAAATGGCCGGGTGCAGGCGAGCTGTTTTGTGGCAGCATCGCCCAAGTCGCTGACGATTTATTTCGGTTTCACAATCTTTAACCAAACACTGTTCTAGCAAGCATATTTTGTAAGGACGAGTAAAGAAAGAAGGCAGCAATATCCCTTTAGCTGCGCTTGCGAACAGTGCGCGAATAGCCTGCCAGGGCTGCCAATAAAACGACTTCTGTGGGGCCTTTAAAGATTGAATAATCGTCATGCTAAGAATCCATCCTCTGTTTGAAACTAATTAAAAAACAAGTGTTGAGTTGAACGTGACAGACGTTCCCTTGGGCTGGCTAGCTGATCAAGACAGACAGTGCCAACCCCACTTAACATTTTTAGAGTATGCGAATAGTTTGAGAATCTTGTGAAGACAATACCTTGAATAATAGAAGATACCCATACATGGCAAAGCTTATTCTCATTCGCCACGGACAAAGCACCTGGAATGCCGCTAACAAGTTTACAGGCTGGGTGGACGTGCCGCTCAGCCATCAAGGCCGTCAGGAGGCGATGCAGGCTGCTCAAAAACTCAGCGCCTATCGGATTGACCTGTGCTTTACCAGCCTGTTGATTCGCGCCATCGAAACCGCCGTGATTTGCCTAACCGAGCACAGACCCTTCGAGGATAAGAGTCCCATGCTCAAGCATGAGTTAGATGATCCTCACTGGCACGGCTGGGATAAGTATGAGGGCAACCACGCTGAAGAAATTCCAATCTTTCTCTCAGGCAGACTGGACGAGCGGTATTACGGAAATTTGCAGGGGCTCAACAAGTCCCGAACGGCTGAAACGTTTGGCTCTGAGCTGGTTCATCGCTGGCGTCGCTCATTTTCGGCCCGACCGCCCGGTGGCGAAAGCTTAGAAAATACTGCCGATAGAGCAATCCCGTACTTCAAAACGCGAATTCTGACCCATCTCAAAAGTGATGAAAACGTTCTGGTCTCGGCGCATGGAAACTCTTTACGCTCAATTGTCATGTTTCTCGATCATCTGAGCCAGGAAGCTGTCTGCGATCTTGAGCTAGTGACGGGTGTTCCTCTCATTTATGACATCGATTCCGCAGGAGAAATCACTCACCGTACGGTCTTAGTCTAATTTTGTTAGTGCTCATGCGTTTTTTCCCAGCGCACCCGGTACTGCTCCAGGGTGAAGATGCCTACCAGGAGCAGTACTTTCACCGGCCAAGGGGCAACGCCCAGGCAGATCATCATGCCCCCGAGCGCTACTAGCCCCTCTAAGACCCGGCTGCGTCTGTCGCTCGCGGTAAAAAAGAGATAGCCGGTTACCAGCGAAATTGTCAGGGCGATCGCAAATGTAGTCCACATAATTACTCCTCAGCAAAGGCTAGTTAAATGGAGATTGCGGAACCGTCGCCGCTGATCTTTACCCCCGCTGTACAATTCCAGACTAAACAATAAATATGAGGAAGCTGTCAGGTTGGGGCCGTTCGTTGGGAATTTCGTTTTCTACCGGGTATAGACGACCGTGGCACTACTATGAGGGCATATGTTAGTAAAGAGAGCTTTATATCTATGAAAGTGGCTGTTTTCAGTACCAAGCCCTACGACCGCAAATTTCTGACGGACGCAAACTCAGCGCATGAGCTTGTCTTTTTTGAGCCCCGGCTGACACCAGAAACGGCTGCTTTGGCGGCTGGTTTTCCGGCGGTGTGCGCCTTTATTAATGATCAGCTCAATCGGGAGACCTTGACGGCGATCGCGGCTACCGGCACCCGACTGGTTGCGCTAAGAGCGGCTGGCTTTAACAATCTAGATCTCAAAGCTGCGGCTGAACTAAATTTAACAATTGTTAGAGTACCTGAGTATTCTCCCTACGCGGTTGCAGAACATACCGTAGGTCTCATTCTCATGCTCAACCGCAAGCTACATAGAGCCTATAACCGCGTGCGTGACGACAACTTCTCGCTGAATGGTCTATTGGGGTTTGATCTGCATGGCACGACAGTCGGCGTCATTGGGACGGGCAAAATCGGCCAGAAATTTTGCCAAATTATGCTGGGGTTCGGCTGCCGCGTGCTGGCGCACGATCCCTATCCGAATCCGGTTTGTCTGAAGCTAGGCGTAGAATATAAGAGCCTACCTGAGCTGCTTTCAGCCTCTAATATTATTTCGCTGCACTGTCCGCTGCTGCCTGAAACCTATCATCTGCTCGACGAGCAGTCTCTGAAGTGGTTAAAGCCAGGTGCGATGCTTATCAACACCAGCCGGGGCGGGCTAATTGATACAAAGGCCGTAATCCAGGCGATCAAAACGGGTCAAATCGGCTACTTAGGGATTGATGTGTATGAACAAGAAGAAAACCTGTTTTTTGAAGATTGGTCTAATACGATAGTTCAAGACGACGACATTCAGCGTTTACAGTCATTTAACAACGTGGTGATCACCGCCCATCAGGCATTTTTCACGCGGGAAGCGCTGACCAACATTGCCAAAACAACTATCCATAGCCTGACTCAGTTTGAGCAGGAAGAGTCCTGCGACTGTGAAATTAGCTATCAGAAGAATGCGGCAAATCACCGAGGAGCGTGAACAGCTCAATGATCATGCCCCTGAGTTGTCTATATTAGTGCATCGCCGCGACGGTGGTGGGCAGGGGTGGCTGTGGGGGCAGCGACTGATTGCGATACAGCGCGGCTAAGTACTGCTCATATCTGGAGAGGTCGGTAGCAATGGTGTCCAGGATCTCTGCTGTGACCGGGTCGCTCAGTTGGTTACACAGCCTGTAGGCGTCAATGATCCCGGTTTGTAAGTCACCCAGGGTTCGCCGGATAATGGTGCGATCGCTGCTAGATTGTAGCCAGCTTTGGAGGGCCGCCAGGGCTTCGCTACCCAGAGCTTGCCAGGTGACGGCTTCATCAAAGCCCTCATGAAGTCTGTCACAAAGCTGTTTGATATGACGCCGTTTACTGTCGATAATTTCTGTCAGGACTGAAACAACATTGGGATCTTTGGCCCGATAGCTGTACTGCTTCAGCAACTCCAGGGTGTAGCGCTCGCCCACGATGGCCGTGTTCAGCGCCTTCACCAACTCTGCTCGGCTAGTTCCGCCCCAGGCTTCGCCCAGTGCCCACCAGTCATGATCGTGAAGGTAGTTCGTTAACGGGGTCTCTTGATCAGGGGTCGAAATCTTCAATAGCCTGAACAGTGTGCTCATCACAATCGGCAAATCGCCGGGCCTGCGGGCAGTGATTAAGGGAGTATCGACCGCCGTCGGCGTGTCTATGTAGGCCGCGCCTGCATTTTCAATATCTTTACGAATAGCGCGAAAGCCGGTGACCTGTTTGCCTGAGAGCAGATCCGCTTCGATTAACACCTGAGAACCGGTGCCGATAGCGACAACCCATTTTTGCAGGGCGATCGCCTCTCGAATTAACCTGATCACATTGGGATTCACTCGAATACTGCCCCCCAAAATCACAAAAGCATCAAAATCTTCCGCTTGTACTTCTGTCGTTGTCGCATTCGGCGTTACGCTCACTGTACCGTGATGGCCTTTGTAATTATCGTTCATCCGTGCGCCTAGCACAGTGACAATCACGCCCGCTTGCTTGAGAGCGGCGTTAGGAATCTTAAAGGTAATATCTTCAAATTCATTTTCCACCAAAATCGCAACTCGTTTCGTTCTTTGAATTTGAGTAGTCATTGTTTTATTCCTTCCGAGCTGAATTTGTCCAATAAGTCGATAATGCTTTTCTCTCAGGCTAACCAGAAAACTTGAGGATTTGTTGAGGATTTATAGATAGGGAGATAATCTATTCCAGATATTTTTCGCCAGTTAAGTTTCACAAAAATCCTCACGAAACGTAAAATTTTACTGACTGTTTTAGTCGGTACGATCTAGCATGAAGAATATAAGGAGGAGAGACCCTGATCACTTCAGAGCTCAAGAGGGTCTCTTCCCCCCTCTACGACGCCCACTTCATCTCAAAGGACAACTATGATCTTCAATATTTTTAACTTCTCGTGGCGAAAGATTCGGCAAGATCCGACCGGCTGGGGAGCGCTGTTGCTGTTTGCTGGTGGGGTAGGCACGCTACTTATCCTGATGAAATGGATGTCTATGGTGCCCAGTGCGATCTAAAGCGGTAACCAGAAGCGGCGGGTAGCGTTCTTAGCCTTGCCCTCTACATTCAACGAAAGAGACTATGAAGATTTTAGTAGCTATTGACCTTTTTGACGCCACAGAAACGAATGTTTAAGGGCGGCTGTTTAAGGGCGGTTGTTTCGATTTGCTGAGCCAGCCATGCGCCCGGTTAAGCGTCCTCTTTCCAGTTTTCATGGCTGAGCAAGTCAGCAATATGGTCGCGTTGCAAAAACTCGTTTTCTTCTAGCTCTATTTCAAAGCACTCCCACTCACGGCCTGGAATGTAGCGGCACAGGGCGTAAATGGGCTGTTGGCGAGTCACAGCGCCTTTGTCCACCAGCGCTCTGACTTCATCGCGAAGCATATCGAGGGAGTAGATTTTCTTCTGGGGACTGGTCGTGCCCATGACACTTTTCCTCAAGGCAGAGAAAGCCTTTTCTAGTTCACCTTCATGGTACGAGTCGCTGTTGACGAAAATGTGAGGGCTCGCACTGTGGAGCAATGACCCTTTATTCCTTGGGAACTGACGAATATAATGCTTTTTAATCCGTTTACAGTGCCAGTGATTTACTATGAAAGACAGTAGGTATGAAAAAGACTCCATCGTTCTGTCTACTGAGTAGTTGCCGATGACTCAGTCAGCACCCCAAGCCGCAGAACTTAAGCAGCTCAATGCTTCGCTACACGAAAAAATCGACGAACTCCAACAAACTGAAGCAGCCTTGCGAGAAAGCGAGAAGCGATATGCCCTGGCGGTTCAAGGATCTCGCGATGGCCTGTGGGACTGGAATGTGATTACGAATGAAGTGTATTACTCGCCTCGATTTAAGGCGATTTTGGGCTATCAGGATACTGAGATCGCCTGCGAATTTAGCGAGTTTGAATCGAGACTGCATCTGGATGATCGCGATCGCACCCTAGCCACCCTACAGCAGCATCTCACCGAGAAAACGCCCTACGACGTAGAATATCGGCTGCGAACTAAGCAGGGCACCTACTGCTGGATTTATGCCCGAGGCCAAGCCATTTGGAATGAATCGGGGCAGCCAACCCGAATGGCGGGCTACATCACCGACATCACCGAACGCAGGCAAATGGAAGATCAGCTCAAGAACTCTCTTAAAGAGCTGGCTGATGTTAAGTTCGCGCTGGATCGCTCATCGTTCTTGGCGATTACCGACGCTCGGGGCCGAATTAACGAGGTCAATGACCAATTTTGCGAGATTTCTGGGTATGGCCGCAGCGAGCTAATCGGCAAAACCCACCGGCTGATCAACTCGGGTCATCACCCGGCTGACTTCTTTCAGGCAATGTGGCAAACCATTGCCAACGGAAATGTCTGGCAGGGAGAAATCAAAAATCGGGCGAAAAACGGTAGTTTTTATTGGGTCGATACCACCATTGTGCCGATTGTTGGCGAATCGGGCGGGCTGCTTCAGTTCGTTGCTATTCGTAACGATATCACTGAACGCAAGCAGGCAGAGGCCGCACTCAGACAGCTCAATAATGAGCTGGAGGGGCAGGTTCAGGCGCGTACCCAAGAACTAGAGCAGCGGGCGCAGGAACTGGAGCGCTCCAATGCCGAGCTGGAGCAGTTTGCCTATGTGGCCTCCCACGATTTGCAGGAGCCGCTGCGCACCGTTAGCAGCTTTACCGAGCTGCTGGCCCAGGAATATGGCGATCGCCTGGACGGAGAAGCCGAGGAGTACATAGAATTCATCGTTGACGGGGCGCTGAGAATGCAGCAGCTCGTAAAAGATCTGCTGCTCTACTCTCGGTTGAACAGTCGGGGTAAAGCCTTTGCGCCGACTGCCTGCGAGAGCGTGCTGAAGCGAGCTCTGGGAAATTTTCAGCTTGCGATCGCCCAAAGCAAAGGTCAGATCACGCACGACCCCTTACCCGACGTTTACGCGGATGAATCGCAGGTGCAGCAGCTCTTTCAAAACCTGATCAGTAACGCCCTTAAGTTTCGCGCCGAAGATCCGCCGCGCGTCCATATTTCAGCCACTACAAACGCCGATGACCCTTCAGGAGACTGGACGTTCTGCGTGAGCGACAACGGCATCGGCATCGAGTCTGAGTATCGCGAGCAAATTTTCGAGATTTTTCAGCGTCTGCATTCGCGGCGAATCTATGCGGGCACCGGTATCGGTCTGGCAATTTGTCGTAAGATTGTGCAGCGCCACGGCGGACGAATTTGGGTTGAAGACTCGCCAGAGAAAGGAGCCGCTTTCTATTTCACGCTGCCCAGTAAACCAGAGCTTGCTGACACTGACTATGCAAATTAAAGCAATGACGACACCCATCGACGTTCTGCTGGTAGAAGATTCTCCTAGCGATGCCAAACTGACGGCAAAAACCTTTGAAAAGGCCAAAGTAGTGAACAATTTGTACATTGTCGAAGACGGCGTTGAGGCCCTAAACTTCTTAAATCAGGTAGCGCCCTACCAGGAAGTGCCGCGTCCTGCCTTGATTCTGCTAGATCTTAATTTGCCCAGGAAGGACGGGCGCAAAGTCCTCGCCGAGATAAAAGAAGACCCTCATTTGCAAAACATTCCGGTTGTGGTGCTCACCACCTCCACTGCTGAAGAAGACATCCTCAGCAGCTATAAGCTGCGGGCCAACTGCTTTATCACGAAGCCCGCCACCTTACAGCAGTTTGCCAGAGTAGTGAAATCTATCGAGGACTTTTGGCTAACGGTTG
>JBBSNR010000011.1:0-20014 GCA_038260635.1 Phormidesmidales cyanobacterium | reverse complement strand
TTAGAAGCGCAGGGCTTTTAAGTTTGGGACTTTTAGTTTCAGAATTTCTAGCTTTGAATTTCCCAGCTTGATAGAGCCATGTCCCATGCAGACGCCACTCATGCAAATCTATACTTTGTGATTTGAGCGACCGATATTCCACATTTAGCCAGTGACCTGTCACAATGATGAGGTCTTCATCCGCATTGGTAGACACCTCAGCTATAGCTATGTATAAGACTCAAGACCTTCACGTGGTCGAAAACCGCCCCTTGCTTGCTCCCAAACAGATCCTCGAAAAGCTGCCGCTGACCGACACTGCCGCTGCTCTAGTGGCGCAGACGCGCGATCACATTCGCAACATCATGCACAACGAAGATCGCCGCTTGCTGGTAATCGTCGGCCCCTGCTCCGTGCACGATGTTGAAGCGGCCTACGAATATGCTAGGCAGCTAGTCAAGCTGAGAGAGCGATTTGCCGATCAGCTAGAGGTGGTTATGCGGGTGTATTTTGAAAAACCCCGCACTAGCATTGGCTGGAAAGGGCTGATCAACGATCCTCACTTGGACGGCAGCTACGATATTAACGAAGGGCTACAGCTGGCCCGCAAGCTGCTGCTTGACTTAGCTGAACTGGGTTTACCATCGGCGACCGAGCTGCTCGACCCGATCACACCTCAGTACATTGCCGATGTGATTGCCTGGACCGCGATTGGCGCTCGCACTACCGAAAGCCAAACTCACCGGGAGATGGCCTCAGGGCTATCGATGCCCATCGGCTTTAAAAACAATACCAACGGCAACTTGCAGGCGGCAACCAATGCTATGTTGGCCGCCAGTCAGCCTCACCATTTTCTGGGTATCAATACTAGCGGTCATGCCAGCATCGTCTCTACAACTGGCAATGCCGATGGTCACCTGGTGCTGCGGGGCGGTAAACAAGGCCCCAATTATGAGGCAGCTCATGTAGAGAGCGCCGCTAAAGTGCTAGCAGCTGAGAATCTCAACCCTCGGGTGATGGTGGACTGTAGTCACGCCAATGCCAACAAAGACCACAACCGCCAGGTGGCTGTCTCTGAAAATATTGCTGAGCAGATCGCCAAAGGGTCACAGCATCTGATGGGGATTATGATCGAGAGCCATCTAATCGCTGGGAAACAGCCGATTCCCGAGCAGCTAGGTGATTTGGTGTACGGTCAGAGCATTACCGATGCCTGTGTCGATATTGAGACGACGGCCACTATGCTGGAAACTCTAGCGATCGCTGTAAAAAAGTCGGTCGCGACTAAAGTGGGTCGCCTTTAAAAAAGCGGCACGCTGACGTTCAGTCCTGCGCCATAAAAAGTATCGTCTAAACTCACCCCCGGACTAGAGGAGCGGCCAAATCGAGTGCCGCCGAACAAACTGATGCGGCTCTCGGGCGTGACATTGTAGCTGACGATGCCCAGCACCTGCTGATAGGTATCGAAGCGGGCGACCTGAGTATAGTCGTCAAAATCCACCTGATAGAGCAGGTTAGTCCGCAGGCTGCGGGTGATACCGTAGTTCAGCGACAGGGTTAGGGTCTGACGAAAGCGGCTGGCTGAATTGGGGTCGGCAAAACCCAAGCGGGCCTGGTAAAAGCTGTCTAGCCACATCCTCGAACTCAAGATGCTGCGGTGGCTGACCAGCGTGTCGATGGCGTTAACGCTGAAGAGTTTGTCTCTAAATCCGGGGGAGTAGAGCCGCTGATTGCGCCAGCCAATTTGAGCGTAGGTGCGGGGCAGCAGGCGCTGGCGTACGCCCAATTGGAGTTCTATCTCGTTGTAGTTGACGCTCTCAAAGTTTTCGTAGCGGGCCAGGTTGGTTTCGGCGATCGCATACAAATTGGTGTTGTTTGACAGCCTGGGAAACAGGTATAGCGACAGGCCCGACTGATAGATGGTCTCGTCTAATTTGGGATCAGAGCGAAAGGCATTCTCAGAATCAAACAGACCTAGCCGACCCGTGAGAAAGGCAGTGATCCGTTTGGGCGGTGGCGGCGGTGGCGGTGCCTGGGCAGTTTGCAGCAGGCGGAGGATGCCGAGTTCTTCATTGGTGCGCGATCGCAGCTGCCGAACCCGAATGGTACCAAGCTCATCATCTAGCTTCTCGCCGCTGCTCTGGTCTATATCAGATTCTGCTATAGCATCCGAGAGAAAGTCTGGAATCTCACTGTTAACCGCCTGAGCCTCTATCAGATCTTTTACGGCTTTTGTCTCGGGGCTAGCAGTGATTGTCCCGATTGCAGACAGCGCGGTCAAAGGCGCTTGCCCTTGCGTATCAAAAGCGGCACCTCCATCACTACTGGGCATGAAGGCGATGGCTGCCGTTTCGTCAGCTGCTGATAGAACAGCAGCTGTTTCGTCATATAAAGTGTCTACCGGATAAGCTGCCACTATCTGGGCAGGAGGTAGACCAGACAGCAACAAACAGCTCTGAGAGTCACAAGGATTCAATACAAAGGTAGGTGAATAGCCATCTTTATAGCTACCCTCGGCGGTAGTAGCGCGGTCTGCCGCTGCTGCGTTCAGGTCAAATCTAGCTGCCCGAGAGAAGCCAGCATTTGCTTCAGCAAAGGTTCCAGACAACGGATTTGATAGGGCAGGCATACAGCAAAAACTGAGAATTCCACCTAGACTTAGGCCCCACTTGAGACTCTGCCGCCAAACTGAGAGGGCCTGGTTTGGCACAGATAACGTTAGCCGTACAAATAGCAGCTTCGACTGCGCTTTTTCGTTGGATGGGGGCAGGAACATGAAAAACCGCATGAGCTAATGCTATCTATAGTCAGGTCGTCTCGGTGCCAATTGGTGGCTACCCTGTAAAAATCGTCCAGCTAGCTTACCGCAATGCACTACCTATCGCCTATTCGTTGAATGTCCGTTGAACCGAATCAACGGAGTGAGCTAGGATAAATTGCGTTCATTGACTGGGTAGATTTCTATGACCTGCGTTGAGCACCTGAACTCTATACTTGACCTTCTAGCTTGATTCAAAGTGAACTGGTTTTGAAGCAAAGAAGCTTGAGCAACTGTCCGCTATCTACTCTAATTTGTTATTTTTACTTTTTATTGCCATTGTGAAAGGCTAAAATGTGGCAGAGAAGAGTCTACAAGCTAGTATCTCGGTGTATCGCTCCAGCTATCGTCGCATCTGCTCTTTGCAATCAGGTAAAACCGGACAAAACTAGGCAAGTTTGCCTAACCCTCTAGAAGAAGCTAGCCGAGGCTGATTAAACAACGGTTTGTCTTGGCTGTAGCCATCCTATCTGATAAGTAGACCTCTCTAACCAACTTTTTTACGTACACGGAAGCTATGAACAGGTATCACTCCAAACGGACACGCTCTCTGCGAGCGCTGTCAGCCGTGTTGGGCTTAGTAGGTGTGCTGCTGCTGCCTCGCCCAGTGAGTGCTGAAGAGACTCTGTCTTGGGCGCAGATAGACTTTCTTAGTAATCGGGTACAGTTGCTCCCTCGCGGTCAGGATGCCAAGCGCGCCACCATTAACGATGTTTTGGGCATTGGCGATGCGCTTAGGACTGCCAGAGAGTCGCGGGCTGAGCTGCGTTTCAACGACGGCTCGTTAGCGCGGATTGGTGAGCGAGCGACCTTTCGGTTCACGCCTGATACCCGCAACTTTCAGCTCAATAACGGCACAGTGCTGTTGTTGATTCCGCCTGGCAGAGGCCGCAGCACAATTCAGACCCCCAATGCAGTCACTGGCATTCAGGGGTCGGCGCTGTTCGTTCGCTACATTCCAGAGACCGATACCACCATTGTGGGCGCGCTGACTGACAATCCCGATGGGCCAATGGTGCTGTTCAACCAGGATGGCACTGAGCAGCAGGCGCTTCGAGCCAATGAAATTGGGGTGATTGAGGGCGGCCAAATTACTGAGCTGTATCAGTTTGACGGGACGCTTTTCTGGCAGAGCAGCGGCCTTGCAGAGGGTTTCAACTACCTGACTGATTCATCTGGTTCTGATGCTCTAGATGCGGTGCGTCAGGAAATTAGAGAGGCGATCGCCAATCAAAGGCCCCTCAATGGCGAAGGCGTTATCGAAAACCCAGCGTCTTTTAGTCGGCCCTCTCCGGAAGCGGCCACGCCGCCAGTCTCAACTGCCCCGGCCCCCGCTGCCGACGCTCAGGTCGAAGAAGGCACTACAGAGCCCGCCGCCGAGGGTGCAGTCGACCTCCCAGACGATGAAACCGAGGCGGAAACCGGTGAGCTATCGTTTTCAGGCTCTCCCGCTGAGACGTATCTCAGCGAACCCGCTGCTGAAGGTGAATCCAGACCGAGCGTTAGACCCAGCACACCAGCGACGCCTTCGCTGGAGGAAAATCCACAAGAAGGGAGCGAGAGGCCAGCAACTGTAGTCCCTAGCGAGACAGAGAAGTTCCGCCCCTCCACCGATGTTCCAGCTACTCCGTCAGGGCGGCCTACCGGCTCTAG
This sequence comes from Phormidesmidales cyanobacterium, assembly GCA_038260635.1. Taxonomy (GTDB): domain Bacteria; phylum Cyanobacteriota; class Cyanobacteriia; order Phormidesmidales; family Phormidesmidaceae; genus Phormidesmis. The sequence continues at coordinate 15,564 of JBBSNR010000011.1, read as the reverse complement.
CAGCGCCTCCCCACAAGATTCGACTGGCTCAGGCTCAGGCTCAATTGATCCATTGAGGCCGTCTGCTCTGACATCACCTTCGGACGAAACTGATACAGAAGGTTCAACAGAAGGCGCTGGTGGAGCAACCGGTGGCAGTGGCGCTGGTGCGGGCGCTGGCAGTGGTACTGGCGGTTCAGGAACAGCGGGCAGTAACAATGGCGGCGGCGGCAATGATCTGCCAACGACAGGTGGCGGTGGCAGCAATGATCTGCCAATGACGGGTGGCGCTGGTAATGGCGGTGGCAACAGTGCTGGTGGTGCCAGCACAAACGGTTCGACGATAGATATCGATTTAATTATTCCGGTTGATCAGGCAACACCCCAGGATGCTGCACCCGTGGTGTCCCCAGACGATGCTGCTGTAGCTGTACCGGTTTTGCCAGAAGACGTGGCTCCGGTTACTCAGGAGCTGCTCATTGATGAAGCGGCAGCCCCTATCATCTCTGAAGAAAGGGCAACGCCTGAAGTGGCAACACCTGAAGTGGCAACGCCTGAAGCCGCACAGCCGACTGTTGAAGAAAATCCATCAGGTCTGCTGCTGTAGGAGCGGGCCTGGCTGAGCCTAGCAAGGTTAGGGTCAGCTGCCTGAAGCATCCTCATCAGCTTGGTCGGCTTCAGCGGGCCAATTGTCTAACCAGTCAGCAGGCCAAATCTGCGTATCTTCTAGCTCTGAATTCGTCTCAATTACGCCTGGGCGCGTGCCCTGGTTGTAGGTCGTCTCAGAGTGAAGCCGAAAGTCCTGAGTGAGGGTACCTGGGTCATCGGTTAGCTGCTCATCATCTAGCTGCTCAATGTCATCGAGTACGTGCTGGGCTGAGTCGTAGCGCTTATTAAAGTCGTAGCGCACCATTTTATTGATGATGCTGGAGAGGGCCGGAGAAATATCTGGGATGGTGTGAGACCAGATAGTCTCCCCGTCTTCACTGCGCTTGAGCGCATGGGGTGGCCTGCCTGTGAGCGCTTCAATGGCGGTTATGCCCAAAGCGTAGATATCGCTGCGGACAGTAGGCATACCGGCAGATTGCTCGCTGGGCATATATCCCTGGGTGCCAATACCCACCGTAGAAGTCACCTGCGCGCCAACATCGGCTAGCTTATTTGAAATGGTCTTGACCGCGCCAAAGTCAATCAGCACATAGTGTCCGTCGGCCTGCCGGTGAATGATGTTTGACGGCTTGATATCGCGGTGAATAACCCCTTGAGAATGCACAAAGCTAATGACTGGCAGCAGGTCGCGTAGCAGTTTGACGACCGCTCGTTGGGAGAGCGGCCTGCTGCGAGACAGGGCATCGCGCAGCAGCTTTCCTTCCACCATTTCTTGAACGAGATAAAAGCACTGCTGAATCTCGAAGTAGGCCAGCAGCCGGGGAATCTGATTGTGTTCTCCTAACTGCCCTAGCACCGTCGCCTCGGCCTGGAATAGCCGCTGAGCCAATTGATGGGCCTTGGGATTGTCGCTGATAATTTTGAGCTGTTTGACTACGCAGATTGGGCTGCCGGGACGGAGGGTGTCTTTGGCCAGGTAGGTTTCTCCAAAGCCGCCTGCACCTAGTATTTCTACAATGCGATAGCGATCGCTCAGCAAAGTACCAATCAGATCAGCCCGATGAATCGCCAGCAGATCGTGAAAATCATCCTGCTGGCTAATGATTTCTTGCACCAGAGGAGAGGTCGCATAGCGAGCGAGCGTCGTGCGCAGCCGCTTGCGCTTGAGCCGGTCAGCTGTAAACCCAGCGCCAAAGTCCAACAGGCCGATAGCCGCAATGGCAATCATCGGCGTGCCCGTCATCAGAATTATCCCACCGCCCACAAACGCACCGTAGCCAATAGCGGCCCACAGGCCAAGTGCGCCCCCGGCTATAAGCACGCGGCCTACCGGTTTTGGCGTTCGGTTCATCAGCCCGGCGACCGTCAGCCCTAATGCTAAAACGGCCAGTGCATTTAGAGCAGGTTGCCGAACCAACCGAGCCGGAGACCGGTCTTGTTTTAGGGTGGCGACCGTGTTGGCAAGCACTTCTACCCCGGCCATCGGCTGCGGATAGAGCAGGCTTTGAGAAAAAGGCGTTTGGTGAAAGTCTTGATGAACGGCGGCGGTAGTGCCGATAATCACAATTTTGCCTTTAAAGAAGCTGCCTGAGCCCAGCTGATTGCGCCATGGGTCGTCATCTAGCACATACCAGAACGGCTGGTGCTCAAAAGTGCCACCAGGCCCGTAGAAAAAAATATTTTCTCGGGGGGTAGCCGAGTAGCTTTCTCTGGCAGCTTGTAAGGTTGCTTGGGCAAAGCTCAGTGGTGGCGATTTGCTGGTTTCACCGAGCGGCGCACTCCAATTGCCAAACCCATTGGCCTCAGCTGAAGGCTCGGTAAAAAATTCTTGGCCTAAGCGATGAATCTGTTCATTAGGCTCTCTGCGAAAGTTGATCGCGCCGACCTTTGCCCCAGCATCGCGAAACTGGCTGATCGGTAAGGAGGGCTGAAATAAGTTGCCCTGCCGCAGGGTGATATCGTCGTAATCAGCAGCCAGTACGATGCGATCGCCGTAGCGCTTCAGCACTTCAGCCAGGGCATCATCGTCGGCCTGGCCGTAGGTACTCGGTCCAGTAAACAGCACGTCTAGCGCCACCGCTTTGGCACCTGCATCCATCAGACGGGTAATTGCTTGCGCATAGGCCCGTCGCTGCCACGGCCAAGACTCAATCGGCTGTAGGGCCGCGTATCGCGCCGGGTCTTCTGAATAGTACTGCCCCTGAGAGAGCGAATCGCCATCAATCGCTAAGATGACCACGTCTTTGGGCGGCTCCACCGGACCTCTCAGCTCAAAAAATAGGCTCTGTGCCTGACGCTCCCAGAGATTGATAATGCCTAAATTGAGGCCGACTGCGCTAGCTGCGATCGCCACGCAGACCCCAGAAAGCGCAAACCGCCAGTGCTTAGTCACCACCTGTCGCTGCCAGGCCACCAGGCGGTCTTGGACGGTGAGCGCAGCCGTCGCATCGTTGACCGAGTGGGGATTGACTGGTCGGGAGTTAGCAGGTTTGGGCATAGTCATACGGGTTCTCGCACTCACGATGCGCACTCACGATGCTTAGTCCGAAGCCGGTATCAAAGCGTACCTGCTTCAAAGAAAGCGCCTATAATGGATAGCCAGGCATACAAACGATCTATGCAGCCTAATTCTAATCCTTGTTTTTATCCTAATTACTCATTTACGCCTATTCTTACTTTGCCAGTCCACCCCAATGTAAAAATAAAACTCTAAATATCTAACTATCACTCAGCTCATCCGTAGCTTCAGTTAATCTACAGCTTCAGTTAATCTACAGCTTGGCTGCCGGATTCTGGCCAGCCTATTGAGCTCTACAGGCGTTCTCCATCTAAATAACTGAGCTACTTTTCCGTTAGCTGGGCTCAAACCCGATCAAAAGGTGACGCTGCCAGAAGATTTGAGCGCGGCGTGCCCTACTAACTAAGCTCTTTAGCCAACGCTGTGATCTACCGCCGCTGTAGCTATAGTTTCTGGCCCCTTCGAGCAAGCACATATCTCATAATCCTATTTAACTACTATGGTTTCATCTGCTCTAAATCGACTTTCTATTTTTGTAGATGGCAACAACATGTTCTATGCCCAGCAGAAAAACGGCTGGTTTTTCGACCCCAAGCGGGTGCTAGAACACTTTATTAATGAGACAGACGGCCTATCGCTGGTCAATGCCTTTTGGTATACCGGACTCAAAGACCCACAAGATCAGCGAGGATTTCGAGATGCGCTGATTAGTTTGGGCTACACCGTGCGCACCAAAGTGCTTAAGGAGTACTACGACGATACTTCAGGCCGATATTCTCAGAAGGCTAATTTGGATATTGAGATCGTAGTAGACATGTTCAATACCGTTGAGCAATACGACCGGGTGGTCTTACTCAGCGGTGATGGTGACTTTGAGCGAGCCATTGAGCTACTGCGCTCCAAAAACACTCACATTACAGTAGTTTCTACCGAGGGCATGATTGCCCGTGAGCTGCGCAACGTCACCGACCGCTACATTGACCTTAATAAGATTCGTTCGGCCATCGAAAAGTCCGATGTATAATGCCAGCAAAATGGCGTAAGCGCATATCACGCCCATACATAGCGCTGGTGACTTGGCTAAAGTAGGCATCACAGGTGAAACCCTTGCACGACAACAGGCGAGGGAATGCATCCGTGTGCCTGCTGCAAAACGTCTAGAACGTCAGGTATTCTTGAGCGTTGAACATAGTAGCTGTAAAGATATAGGGTAAGCGATCTTAGCGGTAGGCTTCCCGTCCTACGCAAGGTATCTTGATAAGCAAGCAGGTTTTTTCAGGGTTCTCACTGCTTCACGCATCGCCTACGCCTTTTTCATCCCTATAAAATACCTATGCAATATCTAGCAAAGGTTTACGCTAAATCTTCACTGGGCAGTACTCAGCTCCAGCTCTTAGCTACAAATACAGCTACATACACCTGGGAGCCCGTTACACCCACTAGACTGATTGCGACTACTCGGGAGATTCCCTTCAACGAGCAGGTATTGGTGCTGCTGGAGCTGAATGGGGAGGAAAGCGTAATGGCCGTCAAAGATGCGACCGAGTGGGTGATCGATTTTGTCTCTGAGTACTTAGCTTCGGGCCTGACGCCTAAAGGCATGGAAGAGGAGGTGGAGCGGGCAGAGCAATGGCGACAGTCTCTGACGCTGCAAAGCCAGGAAGTGCGCCGAAGAGCTTTGGAAACAGCAGCTCGGCGCGATGAAATTCAAAACTTGGAAAAGCGCTTAAAGCTGGAGCGAGAGGCGTCAGAATCTAAAGAGTCGTAAGCGATCGCGCCCTTGTCCACTAGGCTAACTTTTCCTTCGGCAGCACGTCTTGCAGCAGGGGAGCAAGTTCGTCTTTGAGCTGTCCGGCTCGAATAAACTCGGCATAGGTATCTGATTCTATCGCTAGCAGCTCGTTGCGAACTTGCTCAGCAGCGAAACTGACAATGTCTGGGTTGGATTGCTGAAGCTTGGTGAGATCTTCTTGCAGCTCTTCGAGCTGACCGTCTACTAGAGCCATTTGGTATCTGGCAAATTCTTCATCTACTTCTTGCCGCTCAATCAGTTCTTTGAGCCGGTCGAGCACGCGGTTGAGGGCAACACGGTGGGCGACGAGCTGCGTGTATCTTTGGCGGGTGGGCTGATCGCCTAGTAAGTTGAGCCAAGAGAGCAGCGGCTGAGTGGTTAACCCCTGTACCAGCAGGGTGAAGAGCATGACACCAAAGACCACCGCGATAATTTCTTCTCTATCTGCCAAAGATTCGGGCACGCTCAGCGCTAGAGCCACCGAAACAGACCCTCTGAGCCCGCCCCACCACAAGACGGTTTGACCAGAAATAGAGATATTTTCGCCTTTGGTTATCCGGTTGCTCAATGCGCCCAATGAGTAGATGCTGAGGGCGCGAGCGGCGATGATGATAGCGATCGCCCACAAAATAGTATCGGCGTAATCGATGAGATACTCGAAGCGCACCTGATCACCAATTAGCAAAAACACAATTGAGTTGACAAAAAAGGCCAAAAATTCCCAAAACTCCGACACTACCAGCCGGGTACGAGGATTCATCCCAATCCGAGAGCCAAAGTTGCCCAGAATCAGCCCAGTCGTGACCACGGCGATGACACCCGATCCGCCCAATTCCTCCGCCACAATGTAGGTGCCATAAGCCGATACAAGCGTCAGCGACTGCTCCACCAGCGGAATATCAAACCGCTGCGTCAGGAATGAAATACCAAAGCCAATCAGCCCGCCCAGGCTGATGCCCAGACCTACAAATATGCCAAACCGGGCGATCGTCAATGAGGGGTCAAATTGCTCAATGCCTAGAGCGATTCCCAGCAGCAGATTAAAGGCGACGACGGCAACCCCGTCGTTGAAGAGGCTTTCGCCTTCCATCAGGGTAGTCAGCCGCTTGTCCACCCCAAGGTCACGAAAAAGGGCCGTCACTGAGACCGGATCGGTCGCAGATAGGCTAGCTCCCACCAGTAAAGCTGTCGCTAGCGAAGCCCCAGCAAACTGCTGCAAACCAAATACCAGACCTAGCACGCAAATGACAACGCCTAGCACGGCATAGAGCAAAATTGGGACAAAATCGCTCTTCAACCGACTCCACTGAATATTCCAGGCAGCCTCAAACAGCAGCGGCGGCAGAAAAATAAACAGAATCAGCTCGGGAGAAAGGTTAACTAGCCGGACATCGACTACAGCTAGTCCCAGCCCTACCAGCAGCAGCAGCAGGGTGTAGGGAATATTGCGCAGGATGCTAAAGACCCGCGAAAGTGTGGCTACGCCTAGAGAAACCGATAGCACCAGCAAAAACTGGCGCAGGTTTGCCTCAATCGAGGGATCTTTAAGCGCAGGCTCTATTGCTACGGCTAACCAGGGCATATTGTCGGCAATTCCAGGGGCGGTCAGAAGGAAGCTAGGCAAAGCGATCACAGGGGATAAAGTGAGAGCTGCTAAACGATTGAAGCGCTTCTAATAGTAAGGCTTAGTGGGGAGCGCATCACCCCGCCTGACGGATCGTTTCGGCCTGGACCAATAGGGAGTCGGCAAAGGCGATCGCCTCGCTGTGAGATCGGCCCCCGGCAAGCTGCGCTAGTTCGTTGCGGCGGGACTGCGCATCGAGCGGGGTGACCTTGACGATAGTCCGCTCTTCGCCGGTTGCTTGACCGGTTGTTTGCCCAGATTTAGCCGCTTGATTGGCTATTTTGGTGCGAGCTTTGGTTTCTACAGGAGCGTCTTTTTCAGCAGGCTGCTGACCTTTTGAAGCGATCTCGGCTAACGGCTGAGTAACAATGTGCTTGCCTACGTGGAAATGGGCATCGGCCATGGCAGCCACTAGCGGCTGGTGGGTGACGCACAGCACCTGATGAGTGCGGCCCAGATGGTAGAGCTTTTCAGCGATCGCCTGCGCTACCCGCCCCGATACGCCCACATCAATTTCGTCAAATACCATTGTGCCAATCGGATCGACCCGCGAAAAACAGGCCTTAAGCGCCAGCAAAAACCGGCTCATCTCCCCGCCAGAAGCAATCTCTACCAGCGGCTGAAGCGGCTCACCCGGATTGGGGCTAAACAAAAAGGAGATCAGGTCTGCCCCATCAGCCGCAGGCGCTTGAGACTGGATATCGACTTTGAACTTCACCCGCTCCATCGCTAAGGGTTTGAGCTGCGCCACCAGCGCCTGCTCTAGCGTTTTAGCTGCCGCCAGGCGCAGCTGAGTGAGCTGATGGCAGCTCTCCAACAGCGCTTTTTGCTTGCTCTGGTAATCCGCTTCCAGCGCTTCAACTGACTGGCCCTCACCTTGTAGCACCGCTAGCGACGCCTGAATGCCCTGATAATACTCAATCAGTTCAGGTAAATCTCGACTGTATTTGCGGCACAGCTGCTTGAGCTGTGCCATCCGCTGATCAATTTCTGCCAGCCGCTCGGGGTCAGTCTCAATGCTCTCACCGTAGGTATTGATCTGGCGGCCCGCCTCCTGAATTTGCGCCAGTGCATCGCTGACCATCTCTAGAATGGGGTCAACTTCTGGGTCAAAGCGCAGCATATCGCTCAAGGTGCTCTCGGCTTGACCAAGCATATCAGCGCAGGCTTCGCCCTCGTCATTTTCGTAGAGGAGCTGATACACCTGGTAGCTCTGCTGCTGCAATTCCACGCTGTGGCTCAGGCGCTGATGCTCTATCTGCAAAGCTTCTAGCTCGTCGGGCTCGTTTAGTTCAGCCGCGCTTAGTTCCTTATTTTCGTATTCAAACAGCTCTAGCTGGTCGGTGCGCTGCTGCTCTGCCCGGCGGCGAGTGTCCAGGGCTCTCTTGGCGGCGGTAGCGGCGGCATAGTCAATGGCGACCTGCTGACGCTGCTGGAGTAGGGTTTTGTCCCCAAAGCCGTCGAGCCAGTCTCGCTGTAAGTCTGGGGAGCCCAGCTGAAGGGTTTGGCCCTGGGCGGTAATTTCGATCAGCAAGCGGCGCAGTTCTTCCATCTGCGGCTTTTTGACCGCTGTGCCGTTTAGTCGAGACCGGCTGCGCACCGAGCCTTTGCCAGCGCTCAGTTCACGGCTACAGGTGAGGACGTTCCCCGCTGAGGGAATTTCGTTTTCGCTCAGCCAGTCAGCAATCCGCGCATCCAGGTCGAAGTTAGCCTCAATCAGTGCTTTATCGGTGCCGGTTCTTACCCATCTACCGGTGGCTTTCCCCCCTAGCACCGCGTCAATGGCATCTAAGATAATGGACTTGCCAGCACCGGTTTCGCCTGTTAAAACGTTGAGTCCAGGCTGCAACTCTAGATCGAGGTGATCGATGAGGGCAAAATTCTCAATTTTCAAAGAAGCCAGCATAGCCCTCTACGTCGCCACTGTATTTGGCAGAGTGTGAATGGGTTAAAAGATGGATAGTTATGGGCAGTAAAGCCGCTGAGATAATCAATATCTTTACAGTTAGGCGGGTAGAAACTATAGGTATCCGTACTACTGATAGTACTATCTCAGAAGAGCCCTTACCGCCGAGTACTTACTGCCTTAGCACAGCGGTTCAGAGAAGCTTTATAGCTAGAGGCGGACGACAGCCTTCAACAACTTGATACAATAGTTTACATACGTTAGCTTTATAGCGATTTCTATCTACACCATCATCCCTGGCAAAGCGATTCTCTGAGCCGACTCTTTTGAGCTTATTCTATCGCCGTCGCTTAAGGGCCTGTACTGGACGACTACATTTTTTTGAAGATTTTTTATGAGCTTAGCTTCTCCTGATCTTGTCCGTCCATCTGAACTGGGCGCTTCAACCGTGATTTTAGATGCGGCAGGGCGTCCGGTTAATCTGCCTGATGCTCATCAGCCCTCTGCGACTGTTGCGGCGACCCCTGTGGCACCCGCTAGCCCACCTCGGTCTCTAGAAGACATTTTGGTTTATGACCCTCAGGCGATCGCTGCCTTCTATCGACGACGTCCTTTTCAAATCTTATTTCGCCTGATCGAAATCTTCTGGGTAGCGGTGGGCTATGTCTTTGGGCTGCTCTCAGATAAGATTACCGGTCGCCAAAAAATCAACGAAAAAAAGCGAGCTGTCGGTTTGCGGGTGATGCTAACTCGCTTGGGACCAGCCTACATCAAGGTAGGTCAGGCGCTCTCTACCCGGCCCGACCTAGTGTCGCCGATGACGATGGCCGAAATGGTCAAACTGCAAGACCAGCTGCCGCCTTTTCCCAACGAAATCGCTATGCGTTTCATTGAAGAGGAGCTTGGTCAGCCGCCAGAGAGCGTCTATGCCAGCCTATCGGCAATGCCAGTAGCCGCCGCGTCCCTGGGGCAAGTGTACAAAGGGCAGCTACACACCGGAGAGGCCGTGGCAGTTAAAGTACAGCGCCCTGGCCTAGCCGAGCAAATCACTAAAGATATCTATATTTTGCGGGTTATAGCAGGCTGGGCGACCCGTAACATCAGCCAGATTCGCAGCGATCTGGTGAGCATTGTCGATGAGTTTGGTACGCGCATCTTTGAAGAGATGGATTACAACCATGAGGGGGGCAATGCCGAGCGCTTTGCTGACCTCTACGGCTATCTGCCAGAAATTTTAGTGCCGGGCATCTACCCTCAGTACACCGGCAGGCGGGTGCTGACCATGGAATGGATTGACGGGGTAAAGCTCACCGAAATTGACGCATTACATGCTCAGGGCACCGATCCGACGCACGTCATTGAAGTGGGCGTGCAGTGCTCACTCAGACAGCTGCTAGAGCATGGCTTCTTCCACGCGGATCCGCATCCGGGCAATCTGCTGGTTACCAAGGATGGCAAGCTGGCCTATTTAGATTTTGGCATGATGTGTGAGGTAGAGCCCTATCAGCGCTACGGCCTGATTGAAGCGATTGTGCATATGGTCAATCGCGATTTTGAGGGGCTGGCTCAAGACTATGTCAATTTGGAGTTTTTGACACCGGAGACCGATCTGAGCCCGATTATTCCAGCTTTAGCGGGGGTCTTTAACAATGCCTTGGGCGCTAGTGTGGCCGAACTGAATTTGAAAAGCATCACCGACGAATTTTCGGCGCTGATGTACGAATACCCGTTTCGAGTACCGGCTTACTATGCGCTAATTATTCGTTCTCTGGTAACGCTAGATGGTATTGCCATCAGCGTTGATCCTGACTTTAAGGTGCTCAGCAAGGCTTACCCTTATGTGGCTCGGCGGCTGCTGAGTGATCCGGCACCGCAGCTGCGAGACTCGCTGCAAGCGCTGCTGTTTCAAGACGGTAGCTTTCGCTGGAACCGGTTAGAAAATCTGCTCAATAACGCTCGAAATAGCGATAATTACGACCTTAATCAGGTGCTTGACCAGACGTTGGAGTTTTTGTTTTCAGAGCGAGGTCGGTTTTTGCGCGATCGCATTGCCGACGAGCTAGCCAAAGAAATTGACAAAATGGGCTATAGTCTGGTGCAGCAGGTGGCTCGCACATTGCGTTTGCAAGGCCCTGGCAAACCGACGTTGATGAATCAATCTGTGGGCCAATCAGCGGCTAGCAGCTGGGAACAAGCCGCTCGCATTCTGGGCATTTTGCGCGATACTCCCGGCATTAACGCTACGATGCTGGCCACTTTTGTGCCGAAGCTAATCGCTCAGCCTGAGGCTCGTAATATCGGTCGCCGGGTGGTCAACGGCGTAGTGCAGCGGGCGATCGCCCGGCTAATCCGCGAATTTCTCGTCAGCGATCCAGCCACTCTCCCGCCCGCACTCCCGCCTGTATCCCCTTCCGCTAGAGCAGCCTAAAAAGCTGGACCGACTCCTTCTTCCGACCTCGACTAACTATTAACTGGGGAAAGCCGCACGGGCAGTCGCTCATTCATCGTTTGAATCAGGCGGCTTGCCTGGTAGTCGTAAAGCTCAATATCCATAGCCGCTGGCAGCTGTTCGACAAAGCTGCGAGCACGTTCAGAGCTACAGTCAGTCAGTTTGGTCAGCAGCTCAGCGGTCTCAGGTAAAGACTCAGCAGTTGGCAGGGCATCCACTGTCAACCGCCAGCGACGAGGCGGGGTCATTTCACCCCGCTCAATCCGGCGCAGACCGTTGATAGAAGAGAGCACAAAGAGGCGATCGCCCACCCTCAGCCGCTGGTCGTCGGTAGGCATCAAAATGCTGCAAGGCTTCCCTTTAGGATCATGGGTCTCTCTGAGAATAGGCACGACGCCATAGCCATAGGCGACCTGCGCTAGCTGCTTACCGGCCAGCGTATCGCCAGAACCAATCACATATTCTGTAATCAAAATGGTCTGACCGCTGAGGCGGAACAGGCCCAAAATATTCTCCCCAAAAGCCGCCCCCGCAAAAGCCTCAGCTGAGAGCGCGTAAGGGCACAGAGCCTGGGCCTGCGGCATCAGCGCCGCCAAGTTGTCGCTAAAGGCCTGGCTGCGGGTGCGGACGACGGGCGCAAGGGCGCGATCGCGGCCCAGCGTTTTTTCAGAAGCCATCAGGGCCACTTCCAAATTGAGCATTTGATCGTCAGTCACGGCAATCACGCTTTTGGCCGTTGACAGGTTAGCCGCCGACAGCTCTTCTAAAATATTGCCAATCAGCAGCGGCACCTGCGTATAGAGTTCGGGGTGACGCGCCTGCGAATCAATGGCGACTAGCGGCTGATTCAGCTCCATTAGCAGGCTGGTGACCTTGCGCCCGATCCGTCCAAGGCCGACGACTACCACATGGTGCTGCCTGGGAAGGCGGGGGCGCTTTTGCAAAAAATCAAAGCGAGAGCTCAGCAGCCGGTCGGCCACTAGCCCCGCCACCCCCAGCACCACTAAAATACTGGTCAGCGTAATCAACAGACACACCAGCAGCACCCAGCCCGGTGCATTGGGCATACCGAAACCCCCAAAAACATCGCCATAGCCGCCCAGCAGCAAAATTGCCCCCAGCGTCACCGCTTTCACCCAGACCAAACCAGGGATAGTCGCCTTCAGCAAAAGGGTGCCGCTGACCCAGAGCACGATCGCCGTCAGCAGGGCGATCGCCACCACCCGCTCCAAAGACTGCTCAGAAGATTGCCGCCACCCTTTCAAGCGCCGCTGCCAGTCTCCCCAGTCTTCTACCCAGTTGGCTAATACCGTAAGGGGATTGTTATTTCGCTTGGGCGGGTCGGCCTCGGCATCCACTTCTATGTAGGCAATGCGATCGCCCGGCGTCACCCGGACATGTGGCTGCCAGCGATGAAACACCGACGAGGCTGTGGTCGCCCATCCCAAAGGCTGCTGCGGGTTTTCAACCGGCGTGAGATCGAGCAGACGAAATCGGCCTCGGTGCAGCTGCTGCACTGGCTGCTGGTCAAAGCGCGGATCGCCCGAGCGCACAAATCTCTCCACGACTCGAAAGCGATGACGGCCCACCGTGAAAACGCTAACGGTGTCATCTCCCAGCCCGGCCAAAGCAAACGTCATCGCCGGCAGCTCGGTGGCATCAAGGGCGACAAATTTGCCCAGCTGCCGCTGCAACAAAGCGTTGAGGCTGTGGCGCGACGAGCGCAAAATAATTTGAATATCGGGGTTGAGGCGGCGGGCGGCGATCGCACACTCTACATTGGTGCTCTCGTCGCTAGTGACAATCAAAATCGCTCGGCTCTTCTCAATCCCTGCGGCCTTAAGCACATCTTCCCGACGACAGTCACCGACAATCAGCGGGGCGGCTAGCTGACCTGGCAAATCGTTTATTTCCCAGGTTTGAATTTGCCGCTGGTCAATGGCAATGATATTCACCTGAAACGGGTTGTAGTCAAACTTTTTGAGATTGACTACACTTTGCTGTCCCAAGCTTCCCAGTCCGCAGACGATGAAGCGATCCTGATCAGTCGCCGGAAACCGCGTCACCGGACTTGGCATCAAGGTTTCTGGGCCGGGGGGATAGTGGTTAGCGGGCATAGCTGCGCCTTAACAGAGAGGTGCTTACTTACTTACCCCACTGTCGCCAAATTTTGAGTGGATGGCTACAGTCTTTTCAATTTCCGGTTCAATTTCTGGTTCAATTTCTGGCGCTGCCCTTCAAGCTTCAACCTTCAAGCTTTAATAAGCGCTCAGCGCAGAAAGCGTAAAAGAACCTGTGCAAACTGCCGCTGCTCTCAGTTTGGTGCAATATTAAAAGATAAGCGTTGCCCAGAGCTGGGAAGCATCGAAAGTTTTGAGCGGTTAGCTTCGTAAAAATTAATAGCTTCATACAATGTCTTTTACTGCTAAAACTTTTGGAGAGAGCCTGAGCCACTTTGTCCGCTCAATAGACATCGTTGACACGTCGACAAAAGATGACGTGCTCGGTCTAATCGCTAGCTATCTGGAAGATGAGTTTGCGATTAAATTTTTTACGCTGTATATGGAAAGCTCAATTGATCAAAAAGTGGGCCTGATTCCCACCGATTGGTACCGGGGCGGAAATCGGGCTTCTTTCACTATCCAAGACCACAAAGGAAGCTATCGGGGGCAGGTCTCACTCGCCTATGATCGCGGCGTTTCCCTATGGGTTGTCTCCTCCGATCAAGGGGCGCTGAGACTCGCTACGCTGTATGAAAATCTTCTGCCCAATGCAGAAGCTGCTGAGATCCCCAAATATATTAAAAGGACCGAGCATGAAATAATGACGTCTATTATTCGTCCGGTTGAAGAAGACAATAGAATTTATGGGGTGGTTAATTTTGAGTCGGAAAGATACCTAGAATATTCTCCGGCGATCGCCGAAGAACTCAAAAAAATATCCATTTCGATCAGCACCCTCTTTCTACTGAATAAAACGTTTCAAAACCAAAGACGAAATACCAAGCAAGAAATTAACTATCTTTTAGAGCTTAAAAATAATCGAGACAGCCTGCTGCATCTGACTAAGCCCAGAGTATTTATCGCCTCTTCTAGCCGGGCAGAAGACGATGTGATGTCCCTCATACAGGAAGTATTAGACGAGTACGACCAAAAGGTCGATATTGTCTTTTGGAAAAGAATTTCTGAGTCTGGACTGATCACCCAGCAAATTTTAAAGGAAATTAGCAGCTGTCAGTATGGCATTTGCTACCTATCTGAACCGGCAGCAGAGGGGGCAGACCATCCCTATCAAGACAACAGTAACGTTCTGATAGAAGCCGGTATGCTCAGCGCCCTGTCGCGCGAAGCTAGTTTTGACAATTGGATTCCCATCCGAGAGGAAGATTCTGGCCCTTTACCGTTTGATTTTGCTAACAATAGAGTGCTGCTCGTCCCCAGACTTAAGAAAAGTACGCTCAATGCTGAAAAATTTAAGGTAGACCTGCGATCGCGCCTCGAAAACTGCCCGCTCCTGTCCGATTGAAGCGATAAAGACTCGGGAGACAATCCCACAGAGAAGCAGCAATTACGGCATATCATTGTAGTCCAAACTGATAGACCGCTATATGCTCTCCCCCCTTGCCGCTATTACAACAACGCCTGCGGGCTTGCGCTGTTTAGCACCTCTGTGTCATGAAACTCAGTGTCAAGAAACTCAGCTATGGATTGCACCCAAGTTGCAGCCCGAAGCAGCTGCTCTAAAGCTTAATTCTCATGTCTACGACACCTCACTAGCGACATTTCTACAGGCCCATTGGCACGAGTACGAAGGATTTATCTTTTGCTTAGCGAGCGGCGCAGTCGTGCGACTAATTGCGCCTCTATTGACTGACAAAACGACCGATCCCGCTGTCGTGGTAATCGATCAATCAAGCAAATTTGCGATTAGTCTGTGCGGCGGGCATCAGGGCGGGAGTGATCGCCTCACTCAGCGCATCAGCCAGCTCCTTGGCAGTCAACCCATTCTCACTGGCGCAGCCAACGCGCTTGACTTGCCCGGTATAGACACGCTCGGCAACCCCTTCGGCTGGAGTCGAGGCACCGGAGACTGGACGGGCGTCAGTGCGGCGATCGCCAGCCAAGCCCCTGTCCAGGTCTTACAAGAAGCAGGCACAGCCCTTTGGCAACAGCATCTACCGGCAGCGCATTCCTTTCAGTTTGGCTTCCCAGAATTTGAGCAGCGACACCAGCAGGCCAAACCGCAGGCGCGAGTGTGGATTAGCCCCATTCAAAGAACCTTTGCGCCTGATTCGGATTTACCCAAAGTGCAGTGGCATCCACGTGTGCTGTGGGTGGGCATTGGCTGCGAGCGCGATACCGACAAAGGACTAATTGAATACGCGGTCGAAAAAGTTTGTCAGGAGCAGCATTTGGCGATCGCAGCGATCGCTGGCGTTGCCACCATAGACCTCAAAGCCGACGAAACCGGCCTGCTAGCGCTTGTTCAGGAGCGAAACTGGCCTTTACGCTGCTTCCCGGCAGAAAAGCTCCAGACCGTAACCGCTCCCAATCCCTCCGATATTGTGCAGAAAGCAGTCGGCACCGCTAGCGTGGCAGAAGCGGCGGCAATGGTAGCCGCTGATGTGTCTGAGGCTAGCGGGCTGAGAGTCAAAAAGCAGGTGGTCAAGCGCGATGGGGTGAAGGGG
>JBBSNR010000010.1:0-20252 GCA_038260635.1 Phormidesmidales cyanobacterium | reverse complement strand
TCGCAGGAGCGCTATGGCGAGGCGGAACCGCTGTATGTGCAAGCGCTCGAAATTAGGCAAACGGAGCTGGGCGATCGCCATCCCGAGACCGCCCAAGGTCTCAATAACTTAGCGGTGCTGTACTATTCGCAGGAGCGCTATGGCGAGGCGGAACCGCTGTATGTGCAAGCGCTCGAAATTAGGCAAACGGAGCTGGGCGATCGCCATCCCGACACCGCCAGCAGTCTGTTCAATCTTGCAGGGCTTTACTACCAAACCCAACGCCATCAGCAGGCGCTAGCCTATATTCAACAAGCCCTAGACATCTATATCCCCGCGCTAGGCTCGGAGCACCCTACCACTCAAAACGCCCAAAGCTGGCTTGTAGGTATCCAGCAGGCAATCGATCAGCCTACATAACGTCAGTGCAGGATGAAGAAAGCCTTGAGCTACCCAGCCGACAGTCACCCCTCTGGAGGGGCAGGGGGTGGGTTTTCAGTTGTTTCGCAAGGTTGCGGACCCATCCCGTCGCTGCGCGCCACCCTTCTAGAAGGGATTTGCTTCGGGCGATAAGCGTTATGTTGCTTATACCGAACTCGCGTTACATAGCCCCAAATAGGTAAACAGATAAGGCACTGATCAAAGCGATTTCAGCCTGTCTTACCCTCTAATGCCTTGCCTCAAAAATCCGCCCACTTAAAAGCCGACCTCCCGCCCCCGTTATCCGGAGTCAAGAGATCGGCTAGCATTTACCGATTAATCTGATGCGGCTATTGCAGCCTAGCCTTAGCCGGTGGCATCACCACCTTAGTCGCCAAACCCACCTGCTTCAGCCCTTTAATCAACCACCAGGTCATATCAATCTCTCCAGGAGCCAAGCCCGCCTGCGCCATCTTCGGAAACGCATGGTGATTGTTATGCCAGCCTTCGCCGTAGGTCAGCAGCGCCACCCACCAGAGATTGCGAGAGTTATCGTCAGTATCGAAGTGACGACTTCCCCAAATATGGTTCGCCGAATTGATCAGCCAGGTGCAGTGCCACAGCAGCACCGCCCGCACAAAGATGCCATAAATCACAAACGACCAGCCGCCCGCCGCATAGAGCAACACCGCCAGCGGAACTTGCAAAAACAAAAAGTAGCGATCTAAAAAGGCGTAATAAGGGTCACGCGCCAAGTCTGGGGCGTAATTAGCATACACCTTCCGGTCAAACACCTCAGGCTTCAGCTCAAACATCCAAGCCATGTGGCTCCACCAAAACCCTTTCTCAGCCGAGTAAGGATCTTTCTCAACATGCTCTGTAAACGCATGGTGCTGCCGGTGCCCGGCCACCCAAAAAGTCGGCCCGCCCTGCAAAGCCAACGCGCCCACCGTCGCAATCACATACTCCAGCCACTGCGGAACGCGAAAGCTGCGATGCGTCAGCAGCCGGTGATAGCCCATGCAGATGCCCACACTGCCACAGAGCCAGTGCAAAGCGATCGCCACACCCAAAGCCGACCAGGAGAAAAACCAGGGTGCTAGCAGCGCTAAACCGTGAATAACCGCAAAAAAGCCGATAGAGACCCAGCTAATTTTATAAGAAGGCCGCTGCTCGGCATCTGAGGCGCTTTCTACAGATGCCGCCACTGGCGAGGCTGAAGAGGAACTGGGCTCAGCCAAAGGGCGAGACGTTGCGTAGGGCATGGGGCGTGAAGACCTTTTGCTAGAGGAAGAAGTATTCATAGGTGCTTGAATACGCTAGGGTATTGCAAGTGAAGCTTACATTTAAAGCTTAACCTGAGCTACCGAAAAAATGCAAGTGGTGCTTGCAAAATATCTGCCAAAGGATTGCTTGCCGCCAAAGTAAATCATTTCTCACCTGATTTTTGCAGCCCAATTCGTTCCCATAGAGAGACGGCCCTAAAAGATGGCTGAAAGAAAACTATCGAGCCGAAAAAAGATTGTGCGTGCGGCTTTAGCGCTATTTTCACTGCAAGGCATTACCGCCACCACCACCAAGCAAATCGCCGAGCGAGCCAAAGTCAACGAGGTCACCTTGTTTCGGCAGTTTGGCAACAAGCAGGGCCTGCTTTTGGCCGTATTGCAAGAAGCGCCCATCTTAGAAGCCATGCAAGCGGCCCTGACCGAAATTGCGGATGCCAACCAGCCAGTCGTGGCCTATGGGGCATCGGGGTTAGAGCTGCTAGGCAACGTGCCAGAGCTGGTGCGATCGCTCATTGGTGAAGCCGGTCAGCTCCCAACCGAAACCCGGCAAGCCCTGGAGCAAGCCCTCTATCAGGCCAATCAGCAAACGGTCGGCTACCTGCGCGGGACAAAAATGAGCTGGCCCGGTCTGTCAGTAGAGGCAGCGGCTAGCCTGCTAAACACGCTGATTTTGGGCCATGCGGTGATGACGTTTAGCAGCGATGAAAAGGGGCTGTGGCAGAGTCAGGCGGATTTTTTGACGGCGGTTGATAGATTGCTGGCGAGTGGGCAGGCGGTGGGAGACGGGAGGACAGGAGACAGGAGAGCAGAAGACGGGAGGACAGGAGACAGGAGAGCAGAAGACAGTAGGGCAGTCGGTAGCAATCTGGAGATAGCGTCTGTGGCAGACTTGCCTGCCGAAGCGGTGCGATCGCTTTTCCAAAAGGCTAAAAAACAGGACGCTCAGACCTATGCGCTGGTATATGTCCTCTTTGGGGCGGGGTTACGGGTAGAAGAAGCGGCGGGTTTGGGGCGATCGCACTCCCTCAGCAGCAAAACCCAGCATCTGCTTACCCTGGTTGGCGATAGGCCGCGCCAGGTTCCCCTCAATCGCTGGATCATGGGCCATCGCTACGGCACCTACCTGCGCAACCCGCTCACCCAATGGCTCAAAACCCGTCAAGACGACCAGCCCGCCGTCTTTATCGACGCAGACGGTCAGCCTCTGGGCGTAGCGGGAATGACGGCCTTGTGGACAGCGATCGCCGCAGACAGCACCCCCCTCACAGGCGCACCCGTTGACCCCTTTCAGGCGCGACAAACTTGGTGCATAGAGCTACTGATGAAAGGCATCAGCCTGGAAAATCTGAGCATATTAGCGGGTCTAAGCCTGGAAGCACTCGCCGTCTATGACCAGCGGGCTAAAGAAAAAGCGGCTCTAGAACAAGCGCTAGCCATCGATCAAAAAAACAATTAACCTGAAGGTCTGTATTCTCCGGGCAGCAGGGTGGCAAATCTGTGACAGCAGCAAGCGAGACGGTGCGGGCCCTGTACGCCGCCATCAACCGGCGCGATCTAGATCAGGCAATGACCTATGTAGACGAAAACTGCGTCTATCAAGATCTCAACTTTCCTCGGGCGTTTGAGGGTAAGCAAGGGGTGCGATCGCTCTTTGAAGACTCCATCAACAACGTGCCAGACGACTTCAAATTCATCATCGACGATATCACGACCGGCGACGATCTTGCAGTCGGCATCACCTGGCACGTTGAGCTAGACGGCGTGCTGTTTCCAAATACTCGCGGGGCCAGCTTTTACCGGATATCCCCTGACTCAGGACTGCTGATATTCGGGCGAGATGTGGTTGAGTCACCCATCAAGCTAGGCAAAGTAGCCTTCATCATCATTCGAGCGGTCACCCCCCTAGCTCGGCGATTTCTCAGAGCTAGCGCAGATCCTAAATAAAACTACCGTCAGCAAAATGTCTGAGATCACTCAAGAAATAGAAAACCCAGCTCAGAGACAAGACCCCGCCACGGCCAAGCGCAACCGGCGGCTCTCCCAGCTTTTATGGGGACTGGTGGTGCTATACGTAGCAGTACTTCTGTTATCGCCGCCCGATCAGCTCCTGCCAGGAGAACCGATCTGGGCGATCAAACCAGACACCCTGGCAGAAGTGCTGTCTGAGTCTCTCAACTTCTTCTTCGTGCTGCCTGTTTTAAGCAAGCTGTTCAATATCTCTGCGCCTACTGTCCATCCAGCTGCCGAAGCCTTTTTTAACTTTGCAGAAGCGTGGATTTTCATGTTTCTGCCGCTAATGTTGTTAGATCGGCGCGGACAAAACCTGCCTCGGGTGGCGCTTTGGGGCGCGGCGATGTTTCTCACCAATGTGTTTTTGATGCCGTATATGGCCCAGCGGCTGGTGCAGCCTGCGGTCTCCGATCAAGAGGCTCCTGAAAAAGGGAGGTTAGCCCGGAGCTTTGGAGCAATTGGGGGCGTAGTGGGGATGGGGGCGATCGCCTGGCTATGCCTAGCTCGTCCTGAATTTGGCTCACTGGCTGACCGAGGGCGCTATTTTTGGCAAAAGCTAACCACCGACCGGGTGACAATCGCTTTTTGCGTGGATCTGTCACTGTTTTGGCTATTCCAGATTTGGCTGATGGGGGCTGTTGTGTCCCAGAGAACATCTCTCCGATGGATTCCCTTTTGGGGTCTTGCAGTTTGGCTCTTGATCTAACGTGGGTAAAAGCCTTATGGATTTTCGTGACTGTGTTGTTCTCTGCGGGCCAGAGCTGACGCCTTACTGGTGCGATCGCCTCCAAATAAAAGGCGACACCATCCACTCAATTGACCGGCGGGAGCCCTGTCAGAACATCGACAGCGGCGCTTTGGTGATTATCCCAGGCTTGATCAACAGCCATACGCATATGGGAGACGCTTGCCTGCCCGATGGAGCGACAGGGATGACGCTAGAGCAGGGTTTCTTCAGGCCGCATGGCTACAAGTACAGAGAGCTAGCCAAGCGAACCGAAGCCGAGCACTATCCTCATATTGCCGCTCATTTGCGCTACATGGCGCAGACAGGCACCGTCTGTCACATCGACTTTAGAGAGCAGGGAGAATACGGCACTCAGCTTTTGCGCCGGGCATCGGCAGAGACGGGGGTACGGTCGGTGATTTTGGGTCAGTTTGATGAGCTGCCGTTAACCTCAGCGCAGTTGCAGGCTAATCAGGGGGAATTGGAGGAGGGGGCGATCGCTACCCTAAAGGCTCTCCTGAGCGTCGCCGATGGTTTTTCAGAAAGCACCATGAACGACCTGACCGACAGCGCCTGGCAACAGATCTACGAGATTACTCAGCACCACAACAAACTACGCGCCATCCACTGCTTAGAAAACGCCGCCTATCGCGAAGAAAGCCTGCGCCTCACCGGACGAGGCGATTTGGAGAGAGCGCTAGATCTGTACGATCCCGATCTGGTCATCCACGCCACTGTTGCTAACGCTGCCGAAATCGCTCTGCTCTCCGCCCACCGAGTCAACGTCGTTCTCAATCCGAGAGCCAATAGCAATTTGGGTCTGCCCCTTGCCCCGATTGCGAAGCTGATGCACAGCGCAGCCAATCTGTTACTGGGCACCGATAACGGTTTGCTCAATAGTCCCAATCTTTTTGCAGAGCTTGACTTCACCTATAAGATTGCCAAAAGTCAGTTTGGCAACGCCACAGAGCCCGATCCCACCCAAATATTGCAGATGGTCACCAGCAATATTCAGGGTGTGATCGACACTGACACCTTCGGCTATTTGGCACCTGGCCTGCCCGCTGATTTGGTCGTGCTCGACTTTAGCCAGCCTCAGCTGCGAGCCAGCCGTCATATTGTGGCTTCGGTCGTGAGCCGGGTCACCCCAAAAGATGTGTTAGCAACCGTCCGTCGTGGCAAACCGCTTTTTGCTGCGCCCGGCTTTGACCTTTCAGCGGCGACCGTATTCTAAGATACGGTCTCTCTCCGTAAAAAGCCTTACAAAATTATGATGAGCCAAGGCAATATCTGCGTCCACAGAGGCCCGTCGAAATCATGAAACTATCTACCAAGCGGCCAGTCGTCGAGAAATCGGCGAGTGAAGACTATCCGCTCAGCGCCGTTCCCCTATCTGATCGCAAGCCGTTTTGGTCACTCTCTCTGCTGCTGATGGGCTTTGCCCTGACCTCTACGACGCTATTTGCTGGCGGAGCGATTGGGCCATCTTTTAGCTTTCCGCAGATCATTGCAATCATTCTGATTGGCAACCTGATCTTGGGTGGGTACTGCGCGGCGCTGGGCTATATTGCCGCGAGGAGCGGGCTAACGACGGTGCTGATGGCTCGCTTTAGCTTTGGCAATATCGGCTCTCGCTGGGTGGATTTCATCTTGGGGTTTACGCAGATTGGCTGGTATGCCTTTACCACGGCGATTATTGTGCAGGTGCTGCTAGAGCTAATGGGCGCACCCAGTACTGGGCTTCCCTATGTGCTGCTGGTGTTTTTCTTTAACTATGCCTTTTGTGCGACGGCCTATATTGGCTACCGGGCAATTGACTGGCTCAGCCGATTGGCGGTGCCCGCGATGCTGGTTTTAGTGGCCGTGAGCTTAGTGCTGGCCTTTCGAGACTATGGCGGGGCGACCATTCCGGAGCCAACTGGAGAGCTGAGTATGGGCGCGGCGCTAGCGGTGGTGATTGGCACCTTTATTTCGGGGGGGACTCAGGCCACTAACTGGAGCCGATTTGCCGATACGGGTAAGAATGCCATTATCTCTACGCTGAGCGCCTTTTTGCTGGTGAACGGCATTCTGGTTTTTGCGGGTGCATTTTGTACGCTGGTCTATGGCTCAGAAGATCTGATTAAGGCGATGGCCACTCAGGGGATTTTGGCGGGCGGGGTGATTTTGCTCATTCTCAACGTGTGGACGACCCAGGACAATACCATTTACGCCTTTTCGGTCGCCGGGGCGAATATGTTTCGCACCCATAAGCGCCATGCCTTTGTACTCGGCGGGGCCACCTTTGCACTAATTCTCACGCTGTCGGGTATTTACGATCTGCTGCCGACCTATCTGATCTTTTTGGGCACGGTGATTCCCCCGGTGGGCGGGATTATTATGGTGGACTTTTGGCTGCGTCATGCGGGTCGCTTTCCTCGGCTGACGGCGCGGCTACCGGCTTTTAATTGGGCAGGCGTGATTGCCTATATCGTGGCTTCTGTGGTTGCCTATACTACTGGTAATGCTGGGATTGGAATTGGCCCGGTGAACGGCATTGTCACGGCGGCTGCGCTGTATGCCATTCTCTATCGCGCTATTCCTCAACCTATTCGTTAGGTCTATTCGGTTAAGCTTTGCTGCTCTACATCGAGAAACTGCTGGGGTCGCCGACCACTTCTAAGCCAATAGTTTCGCCTGCGACCATCACCGAGGTAATTTCTACCTGAATCGGTAGATTTTTCAGGTCGGCTAGCGGGTTGATGGCTTCAGAGAGACGGCGGGCGGCGATCGCACTTACATCGATCCCGGCTGCGCTGACATCAGTGACATCAAATATCAGCTGAGTGCCCCGACCGGCTAGCCGCCCGGTCACCTCTACTGTTACCCCAGGGGGGACGACAAAATTACCGAGCTGAGGGCGCACTCGCAGCGTGGCCTGATCGGGCGATCGCAGCGTCACCTCAGCCTCATTCACATTGCGATAAGTTTCTAAAAAATCAACGAGATCTGCCGTTTTAATCACCGCTGTCAGGCGAGCCCCGTCTACTTGAGAGAGCCGCTCAGCTTTACGGTCGTAGACTACGCCGCTCAGGTTTAAGGCCAGCTGCTCGATGACGGGTGACCCCTCAGGGCGGACGCGATCGCCCACGGCCACTACGCTTTCAGCGCTACCTGCGCCCACCTGTAACCCCTGGATTTTGACATCGTAGCCGTCGGCAGGCCCTACGTATTTGGGCAGCTCTCGCTCAATGCCCTGCTCTACTAAATTGGTGGGGCTACAGCTAGCCAGCAGCACACCAGCGGTGCCCGCTACGATCAAAGCCGACCGGCCTAGCTTTTGCCACCATCTCGTCTGAAGTGCTACTGCCACGATCTCTCTCCGAATACCTGCTGTATCGCTCGCCGAATCAGCCTTGTAGACAGTCCCCTGCCCTTTCAAGATCCAGCCAGCAACTGGTTACAACCCCAACCGCACACCAACTGGCTATAAGCTACCCTCAAAACAACTAATTTCACTCTATTAGTCACTAAACTATTAGCGATAGGCGCTCAGCTGCGATTAAACCGTTACAAAAAGACACGGCGGCTTAAGCTAAGCCTATCTATCCGCTCATTTCTGTATCGCTCATCTTCTGATGTTCTGCCAAACCAATGCCGCTAAACCTGAGCCCACCGAGACTAAAGCTACCA
Source organism: Phormidesmidales cyanobacterium (assembly GCA_038260635.1). Classification (GTDB taxonomy): domain Bacteria; phylum Cyanobacteriota; class Cyanobacteriia; order Phormidesmidales; family Phormidesmidaceae; genus Phormidesmis. The sequence goes on along the minus strand of JBBSNR010000010.1, from coordinate 12,158 downwards.
ATGGCGGTCTCCCTGAGCCCTATGTGGATAGAAGAATTGCGGGCGATTTTACGCGGCACCGCAGGCAGCTTTTTATTTGGCATTCCGCTGCTATATACCGTTGAGGTGTGGGCAATTGGCTCTGCTACCGGCTCGCTGCGGCTGCTGGGCGTACAGGCAGTGACTTTTGTGGTCGTGCTGCTGCTGACGCAAATCGAGGGCTTTCGGCGATCGCTCACCATCCAGCCCATAGAGACCGTGTTGGAAAGCATTGAGGCGCTCGGGATTGGCATTGTCTGCGCAGCGATCGCCCTGATCCTGCTGCGCCGCATCACCTTCGAAACCCCACTCTCAGAAGCGCTCGGCAAGCTGATTTTTGAAGGCGTGCCCTTTTCCCTGGGAGTAACTCTGGCTCGCTCTACCCTGGAGCGCCGTCCTCGCGTGCGCCGTACCCTCATCATCGAAACGTCCGCCTCGGCTGCCGCCAGCTTTCGCAGTATTTTGCGCGATACCCTGGTCGATATCGATGCCACCCTAATCGGGGCGATTGTGATTGCTTTTAGTATTGCCCCGACTGAGGAAATCGCGATTATCGCAGCGGCCCTGCCCGACCTGTGGCTGCTGCTGATTATGGCGGCCTCTCTGCTGGTTTCCTACATTATTGTGTTTGCCTCTGGCTTTACCGACCGCAGTGAACGCGCCCAGCGCGGGCTGCTGCTGACGCCGCTGACCGAAACGCTGGTAGCCTATGTGGTAGTGCTGCTCGCCTCGGCCCTGATGCTGATCTTTTTTCAGCAGCTCAGCGGCGATGACCCCTGGCAAGAATGGCTGGGGAATATAATTGTGCTGGGGCTGCCTGCTTCGGTAGGCGGCGCTGCCGGGAGAATTTTAGCGTAAGGATCGAGTTGAAATTGGCTATAGGTGAAAACGATCCAGCTGCGCCAGAGTCTTCAATAGACGAGTTCTCAATCGATCCGGTGAGCGCGTCTGGTAACGATAGCTTTGAAGATGGCCTTAAAGATGGCCCTGAAGGAGCCGCGAACAGCAGCAACTTAAAGCAAAGAGATGTACTAAGGGCGCGATCGCTCGCCGAATGGCTTACCCTCAGTCTTTCTACGCTGATCTTGGCCACTATTGTTGGCCTGGTGCTCTATGACTGGCAGATCAGCAAAAGCCTCCCCCCTGCCTTTCAAGTCGAAATCGCTGAAACCACCCGCCTGAACGCAGGCCGCTACTATGTACCCTTCACCCTTCACAATACCGGTGGCCGGATCGCTAGAACCGTCCAGGTAGTCGCTGATCTGCATATGCCTGACGAGCCCGACGAGGCCGGAGAGCAGCAGTTTGACTTTCTCTCTGGCAATGAGCGAAAAAGGGGCGAATTTGTATTTGAGCACAACCCTCAAGATGGCGTGCTAGTGGTTAGAGTCGCCAGCTTTGGCCTGCCGTAGCTGTTTTTTAAGCATAACTATTCGTGAATGCGTCCGTTGGGCATGATGGTGCCCGTCAGTCGAGCGCCCAAGAGCTTCACCATAATTTTGTCGCCGTAGCCAACTTTAGCCCCGCTCAGATCGGCCCCGCTCAAGTCGGCCCCGCTGAGGTCAGCGCCAATCAGATCGGCCCCGCTGAGGTCGGCATGGCTGAGGTCGGCCTGTAGCAAATTAGCGCGGAATAGGCGCGCTTTACGCAGATTGGCCCGGTTGAGATTGACCTTGTGCATGAAGGTATCGCTGAGGTCTGCGCCAGCGAGATCAGCGCCGCTGAGGTTGCGGCCCGAAAAGTCTTTTTCCTTGAGGTTAGCGCCTCTTAGATCAGCGCCGCTAAGGTCGGGGTCTCGCTTGGCTCTGGCGGCCTGATTGTAGTAGGGAAAAGCGCTGTCTGGCTGTGAGGTCGATTGGTAGGAAGCAGGTTGAGAGGAAGCAGGTTTGGAGGTGGTTTGGGGGCTATCTTTGCGGCTGGTCTGGCCGTTTAGGTCTGCCTTTGAGCTGGTGTTTGAGCCGTTAGTGCTGCTTGAGGGTTGATGGGGGGGGCGATCGCTCTTAGCACTCTGACCGTTACTCTGGCCGTTACTCTGGGCACTACTTTGGCCGTTACTCTGGCTGCTAGAATTGCCGTTTGCTTCTCCCGACTCGGCAGTAGACCCCGCAGACTGGCGCGGCCATCGGCTGCTCGCGTAGGGGCGATAGCCATCGCCATAGGCACTGCTCGAATAGCTAGCGGCCCGGCGGTAGGCCTCGTAAGGTGGACGATAGCCACCAGCCCGTCCGTTGCTCGTCTGATAAGACGACTGGCGAGCGGTGCGGCTGTAGGGCCGATAGGTAGAGTCATCGCCTGGGCGATAGGTGGAAGAATTGTGATCGCCCCTAGCTGAAGCCGTCTTGGCATCTGTCTGGGCGCTGTAGGTAGCCGGGATTTTGCCATCGCGGCACTGCGATCGCAAATAAGAGCGAGCCTCATTCAGGTCTTTGAGCTTAGCCTCAGCCTTTTCTCTGAGCCGTTCGCGGTCAGCCGGGATCCGATCTGGATGCCAGATAAACACCAGATCCTTATACGACTGATTCACCTCCGTCATGGAAGTTCCCAGCTCCAGCTCTAAAACTCTATAGGCCTGTTCAATCTGATCCATACGCGCCGGTCAGCGGGGTTTTCATGATAAAGATGTCGCTCGTATCGCTGTGTTTTCCCTCTTCAGAGTATAAAGGCCTCACTCCGATTATGACGGATTGCGCACGCCAGACTGCGGCGATCGCAGCAAACTTTAAGAACCCGCTTAACCTTCCGTAAGATTGAAGCAAGATTGAAGCGTGCTTAGCTGCGGTGGCCTGTGGCTAGTTTTCCGTCAGCCTCAGCTCGTTGAGATTCCACAATACGCCTCCTAGCGCAGTATATTTCACATTCTCAACCTTATTGCGCACCGCGCTCATCGAGTACTGACCGACCAGATGAATAAAAGGCAGATTTTCCTGTACCAGCTTCTGAGTTTCCACATAGAGCGCTTTGCGTTTCCCTTCATCCAGCTCTTGGGCCGCTTTCACATACAGATCGCTAATCGCCTGCTCCCAGTCGTATACCTCCCGGCCCGGCATCGGCTCAGCCCCCACCGGCTGCTGATTAAACATATGCAGCCCGCCGTTAACTGACCATAGATTGGCAGCGCTATTGGGTTCTACCCCAGCGGTAAACCCCAGCACAATCGCCTCCCACTCCATTGTGGTGTCCATCTTGCCCACCAGGGCATTGAAGTCGAGAGGCTGATAGTCTACGGTGATGCCAATTTTGGCCAGGTTTTGCTTGATTTGGGCACCGGCAGATTCTCGAATTTTATTGCCTACATTGGTTTGCAGGATGAAGCGGACCTGATTGCCGTCCTTGTCATAGAGCTGACTGCCCCGATACTCAAATCCTGCCGATTCCAGCAGTTCTTTAGCCTTGTCAAGATTAAAATCGTAAACGGGCAAACCTGATTCAGCAAAATAAGGGCTCTGAGGCGGGATCTGAGAATTTTGCAGTTCTCCCAGGCCCTTGAAAATATTGTTGAGCATAGTGTCTCGATCAATCGCATAGGCGACAGCCTGCCGAAATTCTAGAGTATTAAACCAGGCTGACTTAACCGGATTGACGACCGGCTTACCGTTGAGCGAGCCCTTGTTCAAGTTAAAGGTTATGTACAGACGGCTAGTCGTCGGTCCGCCGTTATACACCTTGTAGTTGCCCTGCTCTTCGTCCTGCTTAATCAATCCAAAGTTATCTGGGGTGACATCCATCAGGTCGGCATCGCCCGAGCGAAAGCTGACAAACTCAGCGTCTTGAGAGGTGACCACCGGCCACACAATCTGCTCAATGTAGGGCTGCTGCTCCCCATTGGAGCCTTTTTGCCAGTAGTAGGGGTTGCGCTGAAAGACAATCCGCTCGCCGGGTACAAACTGCTTAATGGTGTAGAGCCCGTTACCGACAATGGTAGACGGATCGGTACCGGTGCCCCATTTCGATAAAAATAGGGGCTGACCGTTGACATCTTTGGTTTTTACCGATTCTTCGAGCGCGTGCTTAGGCAAAATAGCGATGCCAGTCACCCGTAAAAACGGCGCAAACGGTTCTGGAATTTTAAATTCAACGCGCCGACCGTCTAGCTTGCGAACGGTTGGCAGCTTGCCTTCTTCCCCAATCCGAAGAATATCGCGGGTATCGGTAGGAATTTCTTCATTGAGAATCAGATCGTTGTAGGTAAAAACGACATCGTCTACGGTGAGGGGCTCGCCGTCTGACCACTTCAGGTCTTCTTTCAGGGTGTAGGTGATCGTCTGGCCATCTTCAGAGATTTCCCAAGATTCTGCCAGGGCAGGAATAATTTCGCTGGTGGTTTGATCGACGCCAATTAGCCCTTCGTACAGCAGGGCAAGCACGTCAGAACTGGTGGTTTCTTGGGTGAGCAGGTAGTTGAAGGTTTTAGGCTCGCCCAGCACGGTGCTAATCATCTGAGGGATGTCAGCGGTTTGCGTCCTAAAGTTTTCTAACCGCAGCCGATCTAGGCTACAGCCGGGTAGGGCCACTGCCACACTCAAGATTGTCAGCCCCAGTAGCAGTAGCCGCCAGAGGCGTGTGCCTCGCAATCGACCGTCCAACGTTTGCCAATCCATAGGCCCCACAGTGCTTTCGTCTCAATTTATTCAATATTAGAGAAAAACCCGACCTTTGCGTAGGTTGGGTCAGCGCTTAAGTGACAGTATCACTGCGCAGGCTGCGGTAGTGGTCGGCGCGAATTTTGGCTATGGTGATATCCCAATGGTCTTCGCTGTCGCCGAGGGTATCTAGCAAATGGGCGCTCAGGGCTAGGGCGGCTTCAAATTCTGGCTGAACGACTTCTTGGGCTCCGAGCTGGCTGAGCTGGTCGAGTTCTTGGGTGGTGTGGGCGCGGGCGATGATGTCTAGCTGGGGGGCGATCGCCCGTGCCCGCTGAAGCAATAGCCGAGTACTGGTCGGATCGGGCAGGGCAATCACCAGCGCCTTGGCTGCCGGTAGAGCGGCTCTCGCTAAGATCAGCTCTGAGTCGGCATCTCCCAGCACGTAAGGAATCTTTTCGCGCCGCAGTGACTGGGCTGCCGCCTCGCTGTTTTCGAGCACTAAGATGGGGTAACCGCGCGATCGCAGCAAATTAACAATTACTCGCCCCACCCGGCCAAAGCCTGCTATCACCACATGATTGGCGATTTCTTCGCCGCTCCCCTGCCGCTGCGGAGACTCTCGCTGCCGTAAGATCGCGGCTAGCTTGGGCTGCTGATACAGCCACGCCGATAAGGGCGCAGACAGCTTAAAAGACAGTGGGGTCAGCACCAGCGTAATCGCGGTAGTGCCCAGCAGCAGCAGATAGGTATCTTGAGAGATCAGATTGTTCTCCAGGCCAACCACAGCCAGCACAAAAGAAAATTCACCAATCTGATTAATGCCGCAGCTCGTTAGAACAGCCGTCTTCAGCGAATAGCCAAACCACAGCACAATCGGCAGCACGATCAGCGCTTTGCCCACCATCACCAGGCTCACCAGCCCTAAAATGCGATCAAAGTTGTCAATCAGCACTCGCGGGTCGATCAACATACCAATGGAGACAAAAAACAGGCTGGCAAAGGTATCGCGCAGCGGCAGCACTTTTGCTAGCGCATGGTCGGCGTAGTCGATTTCGGCGATCATCAGCCCGGCGACAAAGGCCCCAATCTCAATCGACAGGCCCAGCCGCGCTGTTAGCAGCGCTACACCCAAGCACAGCGAGATCAGCGTTAGCAAAAACAGCTCGCTGCTCTCGGTCAGGGCCACTTCGCGAATAATCACCGGAATTAGCCAGCGCCCAGCCGCCAGTGCCACCAGCAGAAAGCCAACGACTTTTAGCAGGGCCAGCCCGATCACCTGCCAGAGTGCGCCTGGCTGACCGATAGCGGGAAAAATTGCCAGCATCAGCCCCAGCGCCAGATCTTGAGCGATCAGTACGGCCAGCATGATTTGGCCGTGGCGAGTGTTGATCTCGCCGCGTTCGGTCAGCGTTTTGAGCACGACTGCCGTGGAAGAAAGGGATAGCAGTGCGCCCCAGAAAACGCCCTGAGAAAAGCTGTCTACCCAGCCAAAAGAATAGGCGATCGCCGCCACCAACCCCATGGTCAGGCCAATCTGTAACAGACTGCCCTGCAAGGCTATATTGCGCACCCGGTTGAGTTCCTCTAGGGAAAACTGCACGCCCAGCGCAAACAACAAAAAGGCGACGCCGATTTCTGCCAGCGCTTGAATATTACCCGTGTCTGTGATCAGCTTGAGCCCCAGCGGGCCGATCACCAACCCGCTGGTCAGATAGCCAAGCAGCACTGGCTGCCGCAGACGACTGACTGCATAGCCGCCAATGGCAGCAGCGCCCAAAGCCAGCATCAGTTCAAACGTAAACCCTGACTCTGAAGCCATATCAGCAGCATCCTTTGCACACTATGCCTACAAAACTACCGGATAGACAGCGCTATAGCTTACCTATTCCTGACTCCTGACAGAGGATACTCAACCGATTTTGGACTCTACTCTAAAATGAGAACACATAATTCAAGCGATGAACTCATGGGATTACTGATTGACGGCGTCTGGCGCGACCAGTGGTACGACACCGAAGGCAATGAAGGGCACTTTAAGCGCGAGACCTCTAGCTTTCGCCATTGGGTAACCGCCGACGGCAGCGCTGGCTCTGAGGGAAAAGATGGCTTTAAGGCAGAGCCGGGGCGCTATCATCTCTATGTTTCTTACGCTTGCCCCTGGGCACACAGAGCGCTGATCTTTAGAGCGCTGAAAGGGTTAGAAGAGATGATCGATATTTCTGTTGTCAACTGGTTTATGGGCGAAGACGGCTGGAGCTTCGAGCCGGGGCCAGGGGTTGTTCCCGATCCGATCAACCAGGTTGATTTCATGCGCGAAGTCTATACCAAGGCGGATTCAAGCTATACGGGCCGGGTGACGGTGCCTGTGCTGTGGGATAAGAAAACGCATACGGTTGTGAACAACGAGTCGTCAGAGATTATTCGCATGTTCAACAGTGCGTTTGATGGAGTGGGGGCCACGCCTGGAGACTACTATCCTGAGGGGCTGCGTGACCGGATTGATGAGATTAATGACCGCGTTTATCACACCGTTAATAACGGCGTTTATCAGGCGGGGTTTGCGACTACTCAAGCGGCTTACGAAGAAGCGGTTGTGCCTTTGTTTGAGAGTCTGGATTGGATTGAAGAGATTTTGGCAGATAACCGTTATTTGGTGGGCGATCGCCTCACCGAAGCCGACTGGCGTCTATTCACCACCCTCATTCGCTTCGACCCGGTCTACAACGGCCACTTCAAGTGCAATATTCGCCGCATTGTTGACTACCCCAATCTGTGGGGCTACACCCGCGAACTCTATCAAATTCCAAAAATCGCTGACACCGTTCACTTTGACCATATCAAAGGCCACTACTATCAAAGTCACGACAGGGTGAATCCGACCCGGATTGTGCCGGTTGGCCCAGAGATAGACTTTGATGAACCGCATGGACGCGGCTAAAGCTTCACTGCGGTCAACTGATAGTATGATGAAATTTCCTCCGTAGAGTTTGTTATGGCTGTCACAACTGTTATCAGCAATATTGGTCTTGAGCCAGGAAGTCGTATTGCGATCGCAGATGTGACATGGCAAGAGTTTGAAATGATTTTACAAGAGCTAGGTGAATCTCGGGGCAGCCGGATTGCATACAGCCAAAATACGCTAGAAATTGTGGTTCCTCTGCCAGATCATGAGCGTTCAAAAGTTGTCGTATCTGATATTGTTAAAACGCTCCTGCGTCATCAGGGGCGCGATTGGGAGTCACTGGGTTCAACCACCTTTCGGCGTCAGATCGAAGCTGTAGGACTAGAACCAGATGACTGTTTCTACATAAAAAACTATCGAGCTGTGATCGGCAAAAGCCGGCTTGACTTAGCCATGGACCCACCGCCCGACCTGGCGATTGAATCCGACTACACGTCAAAAACTAAGCTAGACGCTTACCTCATCCTACAGGTGCCAGAGCTTTGGATTTATGACCAGGGTTTGAAAATATACGTCCTTGATGATACCCGTTATGTTGACGTGCAGATAAGCCCAACTTTTCCTGAACTCCCGGTCAAACAGATTGTTGAGCAGGTGATTAAGCAGGCTCAGCAAGTGGGCACCAGCCAAGCCTTACGCGCCCTCGAAAAAACGCTGCTTTGATTGATGACTGCCTACAGGCACAGCAGAATGAGCACAGCAGATAAGAAGCCCCAGCCAGGGAAATTGAAAGGATGCTGGACTAGGGCTTGTTGAATAAAAAGGTAAAACTACTCGCAGCTGGTGCCGCCGCCGTTCACACAGAAAGCAAACGCCAGGAATCGGCTCCGGTCTTGAGCAGTGGCTTCAATAATATTTTCTAGTTTGAAAAAAGTAGCGGCTGCTTGCGACTGCTCTGTAGCAGGCTTCTGCATAAACCAGTCACTGCTCGACACTGTATCAAAAGAAACGGCCTGGTTGCGAGCGTGCTCCATGACCAGCCAGGACACATTCTCTTTCTCCGATGCGGACAAGCCTTCGTACCAGAGCTGGTAGACCTGCAAAACCTGGCCTGTTTCATCCGTTTCACTGATGCTGTTGTCACCGCTCAGGTTGAGGCCCAGCGTACTGCCCAAGCTATTTATCGTGTAGGCCGTTCCATTGATCGTGCGGTCAAGGTAGTAAACGGTGTTATTGACGCGGTTGACTGTATTTAGCAGCTCTCCAAAAGGATTGGCTGAGGCAGACATCTGAGTAGCAAGCACAACGCAAGTCGCCGAAATCAAGCCTGTGAGCCCTTTATTGAATCTCATATCGTCAGAAAATAGTTAAGTTGACTGATTTTGTCATCATGAGATGTTCACCCTAAGGGCATAGATTACAGTGCTCCTTTAGAGAGCGGCAATAGGCCACGGCTCAACTTTGTATAAATTGCGTTTAAGGGTACAAACCGTTTCGTTATGGTGAAGTTTGGGAGAAGTCCTAGAAATTTAACCGGCTATGATTGCGGCCTGATGGTTGCAGGTCTCTATCAGCTGCTTCAGCTCTATTGTGGTGAGATGGCCCTGATCAATTACTTTTTTGCCGTTGATAAAGCTGTAGTCTACTGACAAGGGCTGACAAAATATCAGCGCGGCTACCACGTCATGATGGCTGCCGACCAGCGCGGGCGTGTCGATATTAAACGCGATAAAATCTGCTGACATGCCCGGTGCCAGATAGCCAATGTCGTCTCTCCCTAGCACTCTGGCTCCTCCTCTCGTCGCTATCTCCAAAGCTTCGCGAGCGGTCATCGCGGCTGCATCGCAATCTCTCACCCGAGCGACCAAAAAAGCTGTGCGAGTCTCTTGCAACAGATTAGAGGCGTCGTTAGAAGCCGCACCGTCTACCCCAATGCCGACTGGAACGCCCTGCGTGAGCATTTTGCGAATGGGGGCAATGCCGCTGGCTAGCCGTAAATTGCTACAGGGGCAGTGGGCAACGCCCGTGCCGGTTTGAGCGAATTTTTGGATGGCGTTATCGCTGAGCTGTACGCAGTGGGCGTGCCAGACATCTTCGCCAAGCCAGCCAACTGATTCGGCATAGTCGCCTGGGCGCAGACCAAACTTGCTTAAGCTGTAGTCAACGTCGCTTTTGTTTTCGGCTAGATGGGTATGGAGCCGAACGCCCGGATAGGAGCGGGCCATGGCGGCTGACTCTCGCATCAGGTCGGGTGAAACAGTGAAGGGAGAGCAGGGCGCTAGGACAATGCGGGTCATTGCGTGGCGATCGCCATCGTGATACTGCTCAATCAATCGCTGCGAATCTTTGAGAATATCCGGCTCTTTTTCCACCAGCGCATCAGGCGGCAGTCCGCCCTGACTTTCACCCATGCTCATGCTGCCCCGGCTAGCGTGAAACCTGAGGCCAATATCCTGCACTGCGCGAATCTCATCGTCTAGCGTGCAGTCGTTAGGAAAGAGATAGAGATGGTCGCTAGCCGTGGTGCAGCCAGACAGCATTAGTTCGGCAGCGGCCATTTGAGCGCTCGCATAAATGCCAGCAGCCGTCAGCTTACTCCACATCGGGTAGAGCGCCTGTAGCCAGGAAAAGAGATCGCAGTTTTGGGCGGCGGGCACTGCTCGGGTGAGCGTTTGAAAGAAGTGGTGATGGGTGTTGACCAAGCCAGGTAAAACAACATGGCGACCCTGAAGATCTAGAATATCGTCAGCTGTCGTGGGCAAAGTCTCTGTACTGCCAACCTGTTTAATGATGTGATCTCTAATAAAGAGAGCCCCGTTGCGAATTTCTCTACGCTTGTCATCCATCGTCACCAGCGTATGAATGTTTTTGACTAGGAGAGTGCTCATTGGCGGGTGCTCAGGCGGTATAGATTTTGCTTAATCCCAGGTCAGCTAAGCCTTTGCGGTAGGCTACTGAGGTTTGGTCCGCCTGAATATGCGATTCGGCGCGCAGATCCAGGGGGAGATCTTCAGGGTACTGAGCTTCTACAATCTCTTTGTCTTCGTTGAAAATTTGAGAGTTGAATTCGTAGATAGGCTCTAGCGGCTGATCTTTGTCGAAGTTGCGGCAGAGCGGGGAGAATACGCGGGTTTTGCGAGCGGAAATAGGAGAGGCCGCGTTGAGAATGCACAGACGACCTGCTTCGGGAAAACTAACTCTGAGCAGCGCGGTGAAGGGCAAAAAGACTTCAAACACGCGCAGCCACTCAAAATCGTCAGGGGCGCGGTGCTGTAGCGCTTTGGGAAAGTTGCTGACAGAGCTGAGATATTCTGCCCTGAGGCCGCGCGGGGTAGGGCTAACCTGATAGCGGGGGACGATGGGGTTGCTGCGATCGCCAAACGACTCGGCATGAATCCAGGCAAAGTGAGCCACGTCTAAAAAGCCTTCCATCTGTCTGCCAGCAGCGGCCTCCAGGCTAATGCTATCGGGCACAATCGGCTGATACTCGGGGTCTGTCCACTCAGGGAAAAAAGGCAAAGCGTCGTCGTCCTCAGTGCTGCCCGCTAGCGTGGTCCAGACCAGGCCATAGGCTTCTTTGACTGGGTAGGTTTTCAGGCAGAGCTGGCTGGGAATGCTGGCCTGCGGATTGGCCGGAATCAGGCTGCACTGCCCGGTGGCATCGTAGTGAAAGCCGTGGTATTTGCAGATAATCTGGTCGTCTGCAATATGGCCCATGCTCAGGGGGACGCCTCGGTGCAGGCAAATATCGTTGGCGACTGAGAGGCCAGCGGCGGTGCGCCAGATGACGAGCCGCTGATCGAGCAGGGTGGCCGCCACGGGCTGATCGGTTACCTCGTGGCTGAAGGCGACCGGATACCAGAAGGGAGCGATCGCATCCCAATCGGTCGGCGAAAACGTGCAGCCTTTGGGGTATACAGCTCGGCTGTTTTGGGTTTGGCTGTTTTGGGTTTGGCTATTTTGGGTCTGGCTATTTTGAGCGATCGCTGCTGACATTACTCATTCCTCATCGGCAAAAGACACGCTAACCATTCGGTTACTCAGCTTAACGTCATTCTCTGATCGTGGCTAAACTGGAGCGCTCTGGCTGTCGCCCTTGTCACCCTTTGCCGGGTCATCTCTGTCTGGGCAAGTAGAATACAGAATATAGCTGCGGCAGTAATCTCGCCGCGACAGCAAAATCTATCTTCTCATATGTCTTCAGATTCTTCAGCTGCATCAGTCTCCACAGAGCTATCCCGACCCGTAGAGGAAGGCTCAGATCAGTCTTTGCTGTGGGGGGCAGGGCTGATTACAGCGGGTTTTTTGGCCAACACCATTCAGGGTGCCTTAGGGAAAGTGGCGCAGGCAACTATTGGGCCAGGGCAGTTTTTGTGGCTGCTGCTGCTGCTGGCTCTGGGCGCACTGCTGCCGGTAGAAATTGGGCGGCGGGGTCGCGATTTGCAGGCCGGGTTTAATGCTCAGGTGCTGCCTTACTACCTGCTGCGGGCGGTGTTTGGGCTCGGTGGCTTTTATCTGTTTATTTGGGCAGCGGGGCTCGGCAGCCTGGTCAGTGCCAATGTGCTGCTGAATACAACGCCCATATTTATCCCGATAATTGGCGTGATTGCTCTGAACAAGCGGATTTCGCTGAAGCTGTGGGGGGCGATCGCCGT
>JBBSNR010000009.1:0-20956 GCA_038260635.1 Phormidesmidales cyanobacterium | reverse complement strand
GCTTGGAATGCCTGCTCTATCACTGCACTCGCTTCCTTCGCCTGTAACTGAACGAGGTTATGGATAATAAAGCCGTTGAGTCCAGGCGTCTGCTCTAAATACTCCGAGAGCATCTCAATCAGGCACTGGACACACTCATCTCGATACTGAGGATAATGCTGGGCTATGAGGAACCAGCCGAGTGCGACCAATACCAGACTCTCCTGACTGGGCTCCGGCCACTCAGAGTATTGCTTAAGCACCCTGATGCTACCTGGCCCTAGCATACAGAGCACGGTCAGCACGGTCTCTACCAGCATCAGGTTTTTGTGGTCGTCTAGCAGTTTAACCAGGTAGATATCGGCAGCAGCGTCTCCCAGTTGTCCGAGCGCTCGACAGGCATGAACAGGCGCACAGCACTCGCTTGGGTTACTTGGATCTAGATCGGTTTCACTGGCGAGGCTGATGAGCTGCGGCAGATCGTCGTTGTTAAATCCGTAATGGCCGACATAATCAAACCACTCGTCTGTGTCAGCAGCTTTAAGGGGGCCGTGACTGAGTAGTGCCGAGACCGGATAGGCATAGTCGTCCTGGTCAACCATAGGTGCGCAGCAGCCAGCAGATTTCTTCCACTGTAGAGAGATTTTTGGTAAATGAGACAGGTGGCTTAAGCTGATTGCTGGTCTGTTTTAATCAGTGAGGAGCGCTACTGAGGCGTCTGCTCAACGTTCGTCTGATTGAGCCGACAGCCTTTATGCAATGGTCTCCTGAAGTTGATATTACTGCTGAATCATCAGCATTCCGTGTAGGGTTTCGCACGAATAGCCCCCTAATAGCGACCTCAGGATGCTTTTGAGGGATGTAATGAATTGGGAAAAAATCTCTAGGACAGGCAGGGGATAGTTCCAGAATCCGTCGCCTAGTAAACTGTGGAGGAGTGATTCAGCGCGGTGCCAGTGTGAAACTTTCAGTTGAGCTGCGGCGAGGGACGAACAATCAAGCCGTTTCCGCTACCTTGCTGAGTTTGACATCAAAGCATGTAGAAGATTTTGTAGTTCACTGGCAAGACCCACTGGCGCAAGCGTCCCAAGAAGATAAGTACTGGGACTGGCACTTTAAGCAGCGGCTATCAGAGACGCGCGACAACTACGAAGGCTACGCGGTTGAATGCGAAGGCGAAACTCAAGGGCTAATGGCGCTAGAAACACAGTGGCATCGTTCTCAATTCTTTCCCGGTCGCCGGTTGGTGTATGTTGTGATGCTGTCAACAGCGCCCTGGAACCGGCAGCGAGTACAGTCGCCGCCGCGATTTAGAACGGTTGGTAGAACGCTGCTGCAATATTCTAGAGTTCGTAGTTTAGAGTTAGGGTATGCAGGCTGTATTGGGCTGCACTCGCTGCCAGAGGCAGAAGGGTTCTACGAACATCTCAATATGATGCGCCTAGACCCAGACCGCGATGAAGTGATTGACGCAGACGAAGTGCCGCTAGTCTACTTCGAGTATCCCCCTAGCTCCTAACCAGACAAATGACTTCTCAGCCCACCCCTACCGCAGCAGACCTTCAGGCCGCCCAAGCGCTAATGGCGCAGATGCAAGATCCACAGTGGGTACTTGCTGCTGCCCAGCTTGAGGAGGAGCTAGGCGGCGACATCAGCGCAGGCCCTGAGTTAGGTCGTGGTTTAGGCAGGATGTTGGCAGACCCAGCCGGTTTTTATCAGCATCAGCGGCTGAAGCAGATAGTGTTTCGAGGACTCCGCCAGCTACTAGAGGATTGTGATTTAGGTGCAGGCTTGCCCGCCGCGCAGTCTGTAGGTAAGCAATTGCTCAATGAGCGCTTGCAACAGCCCTCCATAGAAATTCAACAGCAGCTAATGACGCTCCTAGCCGAAGACCTATCAGACAGTCAGGATGTACCACTCTCAACGACAGCTCAGGCAGCGCTTAGACAAGTCATTCAGACAGTGCTGTCCTCAGAAGACTGGGACGCAATCTCAGCGGCAGCGGCCCTTTCCCTTCAGCAGCACGTCAGAGCTGTGGTTGCGCTTCCTCAGACCGCATAATGTCATCGCTAATGTAGTTCTGTTGGCTGGTTGCGACAGCCTGTCCCCAATACAGCGTAGCTGATACTTTATTTAGCTTGCCCAGGATACAATCTGAGAAGCGCTTCAGACTCTTTGGCTTTCTGGATAAATAGCAATGGCTCCGGCGGTTCACGCTCACAATTAAACAGGTTTGTATCCAAGAATAGTAAACCCAGTGACAGCACTGAAGAATATCCCTTCCTGCTCCGCTTGCTGAAGATCTGAGAGCCAGGTTGAAATCTCAGAGCCTAGCGCTGGCATTTTTTCTTTCGCTCGGGTTGCAGCGGCCTCCAAACCGTAGAGCTGATTGGCCGTTGAGAAATCAGTCAGAACTAGAGTAGAGGTGTCTGCGATGGTGACCTGTACGAGCCCAGCCTGACGGAACAATCGGTATAGCTCTCCGCCAGTAGCGCTATGGCGGATCGCTTGATCAAAATGTGGTTTGAGAATTTTCCGAGTCAGATCTCGATGCGGGTGATCGACAATCAGCGTATCCCAGTCTGGCTCTCTTACCAAAATCCGACCTTTTGGGCGAGTGACCCGAATCATTTCTCTCAAGGCTTGCTGGCGATCTTCGAGATGCATAAAGAGACGATCAGCCCGGCAGCCGTCGAAACTGCTATCGACAAAGTCCAAGTGATGGACATCTCCTACTTTAAACGTAAGCGATTGATCGCCCGGTTTAACCCGACGACGAGCCTCTGCAATCAGGGAAGTGCTGCAATCTATGCCCACCACTCGCCCGGTATGGCCCACTCGCTTGGCTAAAGCAATGGCGTCATCTCCGGTGCCGCAGCCAACATCCAAGAGAACAGCACCTGGCGTCGCTCCTAGCAGCTCATAGGTCTTTTGTTTGTAGCGCTGCATTTCAGTTTGAGCGGTCGCGGTATCCAGATAGTCAATAAAGTATTCTGGTTTAGCCGTATCAATCTGATTCCAATTTAAAGGTTTAATAGGCATGGGTTATCTCTAGTTTTAGTTTCTTTGCAGTGTAAGTGGGCGGGTTCGCCGCAATGATTTAATCGCGAATGTGAGTGACGATGGCTTGGGCGATTGTTTGCACCTCACCTGTGAGGATCTGCCCATGGGTTACGTCGAGGCTGTGGTTGGTGAGGGTACCTGAGATAAAGGGTTGCCATGCTCTGTGAGTTAGCGCTGCGTCTGTGCGCCCACGTTTTGCGGTGAAAAAGAGAAGATTGCCCCGGAATACCTCAGGGACAGGTGCTTGACGGGCCAGCTTGATGTTGTATCGGGTAATTTCTAACAATGTGTTCAACTTTTCTTGAGCTAGTGGGCTTGCCTCTGAGAATGCCTGTCCTGTTGCTTGATGCAAGAGCGTAAGAACTTCCTGCTGGCTGGGGCGATCGCGCCTTCTCATCTGATGACTAGGATACGCATCCAGTAAAACTAACAGCTCAACGTTTTCACCTTGCTGCTGTAGCCTGGTTGCGATCGCCTGAGCAATCATTCCGCCAAAAGACCAACCCAATAAGCGGTATCTCCCTTTCGGCTGAACCTGACGAATCATCGCTAGATACTTCTCTATCATCTGCGCCCAATGCTCTTGAGGAAAAGACTCCTCAGGAAAAGCCTCTAAGCTCGGGACGCCAGTGGTCAAGTAGGGAGACTGTAGACCGTAGAGCGGGTGCTGATGTCCGAGAGACCTCGCTAGTCCCATATAGCACCAGCTAATGCCAGCGGCAGGATGCACACAAAATAGAGGCCGTTCCCCTTCGGTGATGGGAAACAACTCAGCAAATAAAGAGTCCGAGGTATTCGAGCGAGAATCGGTCAATCGATGGCCACTGTGATCTGGGTCATCTCGGACTTCTGAATTCAGCGCCCTGGCTAACGCGGTTGCCGTAGGATAGCGGAAAATAGTCGAGACGGGGATCTCACGACCGAGTTCTGCGCTGAGCCAGTTAGTGACCTGGATGGTTTGCAATGACTGCCCCCCCACTTCAAAAAAATCATCTTGTACGGTCAGTCCCGGCTGGCCCAGAACCGTTTCCCAAGTTTGGAGAATCAGCGCTTCCAGGCAACCAGGGGAGGCGAGTGTATGCCGGGTAACCCATTCAGGTGTGCGGTTACGCAGCGCCGCTCGATCTACTTTTCCGGAAGCGGTTTTGGGCAGGGCGTCAGTAAAGTTGAATCCAGCCGGGATAACCGCCGCAGGCAAGATCTGGTCAAGATGCTGGCGCAGAGTCTCAATCGAGGGGTGAGGTGTTTCAGCGACCAGATAGGCACAAAGGCGCTTGATACCCTGCGGTAGACTATAGCCAACAACTGCAACCTCCCGAATTTCGGGTATTGCCGACAGCGCCGACTCAATCTCAGCCGGATTAATGCGATGGCCACTGATCTTAAATTCTGCATCGAGGCGACCGGTAAAAATAAGCTGACCATCTTGACGGAGCAGCCCCTGATCACCAGTGCGGTAGGCTCTCGGTTTGCCAGGAAACTGCTCTAAGTGAACGAACCGATCAGCGGTTAGCTGCGATCCCTCCCAATATCCCTGAGCCAGGGTTGGGCCTGAGACGTAGAGTTCACCTCGCTGACCCACCGTCGCCGGATAGCCAGCGGCATCTATCACCATCACGTCTACACCCGGTAGCGGGCGACCAATAGAAACGCCTCTCTCGTCTACACAGCCAGGGACTAGCTCGGCGACTGTGGCCACTACCGTTGTTTCACTTGGCCCATAAGTGTTGAGTAGTGTCACTGTGTCACCCACGACTGAATGCCATTGATTGATCCGCTCAGGATGGGCCGCTTCCCCACCAATGATGACCATTCGTATGCTTGCAGGTAAGGTTGCCTGACGATTGGCCAGACAAAACGCTAGCTCGTGCCAGAAGGCGGTAGGAAGATCGAGAATGGTGATTTGCTGCTGCTGGCAGGCTCGCAAAAAATCAGGAAGCGATAGGCGAATCGATTCTTCACAGAGCACAAGGGTCGCGCCACTACAGAGCGTTAAAAAAATCTCTTCTACACTGGCATCAAAATGTAGGGAAGCAAATTGTAGAACCCGATCTTCAGGCCGAATCCTATACCGCTGTGAGGCACCGCTGACAAAGCTAGCCAGCGCCAGATGATCGATCATCACTCCTTTAGGCTGGCCGGTGGAGCCTGAGGTATACACCATATAGGCTAGGGCGTTGCCCTTCGGACTGATCGAGGCGGCGGCGGCAGGAAAGCATTCTAGGTGATCCAGCAGGAACTGAGGGGGTAAATCTGGCATAGCCTGAGGGCGATGAGCTGTTTGGGTAATCAGCAGAGCAGGTTGCGTATCTTTCAGAAGGCGGGTGTTACGAGCCAAAGGCGCGGCCAGATCGAGCGCCAGGTAAGCTGCGCCGGAGAACAATACTCCTAGAATGGCCACAATTGCCTCACTACTGCGGGGCAAATGGATGGCCACAATCTGATCCGGTTTAACCCCTGCGGTCACCAGCCTCGCTCCTAAGTCTCTCGCCAGTTGCAGCAGTTCGCTATAGGACAAACTCAAATCGCCTGCCACAATCGCTTCGGCGTGGGGCTGTAGAGAGACCTGTTCGATGATTTTTTCGAGCACACATTGAGGCGGTGACTCTAGGGGCTCCCCCTTGAGGATGCTCGCTTGAGAACTCTCCAGTCTGGCAAACTCCAGTTCTGTCGGATTCCTTTGGGTTACCCGGTAGGCGGCTGAGTCAATGACTTGATGGGGATTTTCTAGCGCTGAGTGTAGTCCGACCAGCCACTGCTGTTGATGTTGAGCCAGTGCTTCTAGAGAATAACAGTCTGGATTGCCCTCTATGTCAATCTTGAGAGTTTGGCCATCGGCACAGGTGCGAATATTGATGGCAATATCTTCTACTGGCCCAGCAGAGATGTTGTGGGCGATCGCCAGTGCATTGTCAAAGCGAACGGCATTGTCAAAGGGCATAATGTTGACAATCGGGCCAAATAGTCGGCGCTCTCCGCCCACGAGATGAAGATCTCGCCGTAATTGCTCGTAGCGGTAGCGGTGATGAGGCCGCATAGCCAGAAGGCGCTGTCTGATCTGTTTCACCAGATCTGAGAAACAGCTGTCCGGACGGACAGACACTCGCAGCGGTACGATGTTCATGACCATGGTTGGAACTCTGAGCGCAGCAGAGCCCAGACGGCCCATCAGGGGTAATCCAATAATGAGATCCGCAGCCCCTGTCACTTGGTACAGATAGATAGCCGTGACTGCCAGCAGAATATCGGGCCAGGAGGCTTGTGTCTGTCGGGCTACCGTTTGCAAATGTGCAAATACTTCAGGTGGCAGAGTGCTACTTTGGCGCAGACACAATGCACTAGCGGGCGAAGTTTTGGAACTCAAGCTCACGGGTGCAGGCGCAGCCGCTAGCGCTTTTAGCCAGTACGTGCGATCGCGCTGCTTTTGCTCGGATGCTTGGTAAGCAATATCCTCGGCGAGCACTGCTCGTAAGCTAGCAAAGGGCGAAGGCGGAACTGCCTGCCCCTGAACCAAGGCCGTATAGATGTCAGCCACTCGTCGCCCGAGCAGCGAATATCCGTAGCCATCAATCGCAATGTGGTGAATGCGCTGATACCACAAGTAGCGATCAGGGGCTATCTGGATCAGGGCTTGGGCAAAAAGCTCGCCTGTTCTCAGATTGGCGCGCTGGCTCAGGTTTTGTTTCATCCAGTCCCAGGCTGCCTGTCTGGAATCGGCTTTAGACCTCAGATCGAGAAATGGCAGCGCCCAATTGAGATTGGCTTCAACGGACTGAACCGGCTCCGCTTTTTCGATATCGAAGCGGAGGTTGAGCGTCTCAGCCTCGGTTACCATCTGACGCAGCGATCGCTCAAACACCTCCGGATCGAGACACCCTGAAATTTCTACACATTCCGCCGTGTTGTAAAGTGGGCTTTGGGGACTGAGCTGCTGCCCTAGCCAAATTCCTTTCTGAGCGGCAGATAAGGGCCACTTTTCCGGCCTGTTTTCTGGCATCCTTTCAGCTATATCGGCCATAAGTTAGTCTCCCAGTTAAGTGCGATCGCGCATTGTTGCTTTTCGAGAAAGAAGCTGTGTCCAGGCCGAAAGCGTCGGCTGCTCAGCGAGATCGGTAAAGCTGACCTCAGCGCCTTTGCGCCGCCAGGTTTCGACTAAACTCATCAGGCGAATAGAATCCAATCCCCAATCCAGCAAATTTTCTTCAACACCTACCTGTTGCGGAGGCTGTTGTAACAACTCGCCAAGCTGCTGCCGGAGTACCTGAATGACCGCAGCCGAGGAAAGCTCTTGGACAGGAGAATCAGCCGCTAAAGGGCCTCTGCCTACGTGATCGCGGGTCGCATCGGACAGCGTCTCAACTAGCTGCTTGCTCGATATGGTCATGCCACAGCGTTGGGCAACGTAGTTCATTGCCATGTGATGATAGTCCAGAGAAAAATCAGCCACAGCATCTCCGATTAAAAAGGGCTGAATGTCGCTCATAAACGCATCACCCGCCGTCATCAAACAGCCAATATGAGCGTAGACCCCGCAGATAATGAGCTGATCTCGGCCTTCCTGATCAAGCAAGGTTTGCAGTTCTGTTCGTCGAAAGGCGCTGTACCGCCACTTTGTTAATACGCGATCATCAGGCTCAGGTTTCAACTGCTCTGCAATCGTCTCCTGACCCGGCTGAGCACTCAGCCCCGGTCCCCAAACATCGGTGAGCAAACCGCGATCTGCCTCGGACTGCTCTACTAACTGCGCTGTATAAAAAACAGGAATTCCCTGCGACCGACAGGCCGATCTCAGATCAACAATATTCTGAAGCAACTCTGGGATGGGAGATTGCTGATCGTCAAAGAAATTGAGAAAATAGCGCTGCATGTCGTGGATTAGCAGCGCTGCACGACCAGGCTGAACTTGCCAATCGACCCGGTTCGAGGGAAAGTTTGCGGTGGTCGGCATAAGATAGGGCGAGATCCGGGGAATAGTCATGAGATATCTCCTTGGGTGGATTAGGTTAAATGAGAAGATCAAAAAGCGAAAAACGATGGGTAAAAAGAGATCGCATCAGCGCTATGTCTTGGCGCTCATTGACTGAGCCCGCAGCGCTTTTTTGTCGATTTTGCCTGCGCCCGTTTGAGGGAGCACAGGGAGCCATTCAACTCGGTCTGGGATTTTATAAGGGGCTAAGCCGCGATCGCGCAAAAAAGTCTTCACCTGGTCGAATCCTACCGGCGGATTCTCATCCACCTCGTTCTGAGCAACCAGAAAAGCGCAGATACGCTCTCCCAAAAACCGATCTGGCATGGCAACAACAGCGGCGTTGTGAATTTTCGGATGGGCTAGCAAATGATTTTCCACTTCCTCACCGCTGATTTTCTCGCCCGCTCGGTTGATCTGATCCTTGGCTCGTCCCTCTACAATCACCTGCCCGGCGTGAGTCAGGCGCACCAGATCTCCAGTTCGGTAAAATCCATCTGGTGTGAATGCCTGCCGGTTGTGGTCGGGGGCGCGGTAATATCCGCGAATGGTGTAGGGGCCTCGGGTGAGCAAATGTCCAATCTCTCCTGAAGGCAGTGGCCGGTCTAAGTCATCGACCACCCTGATTTCATCTGCTGGGGAGATCGGCTGGCCCTGCGTGTTTAAGATTGTCTCCTCGGCATCGTTGATCTGCGTGTAGCACACCAGCCCTTCTGCCATGCCAAATACTTGTTGAAGACGGCAGCCCAGCTCGGGCAGAATGCGGCCAGCAACCGATGGCGAAAGCTTGGCTCCCCCAACTTGTAAGAGCTGTAAGCTTGAGATATCGTAGTTTCGCGTCGCCGTTGCCGCTAGCCAGATCAGCACTAGCGGCGGCACCAGCGCGGTCAGGGTCACTTGTTCGCGCGCGATTAGCGCAAAGGCATCGTCCGGATTGGGATGACGGGCAAGTACCACCTTCCCTCCAGCGTAAAGCGTCCCCAAACTGCCGGGAGAACTGAGCGGAAAATTATGAGACACTGGCAGTGCGACTAAATAGACACTCTCAGCCGTGAGATCGCAAATCCTGGCACTGGCCCGCACACTGTACAGGTAATCGGCGTGGGTTCTCGGAATCAGCTTGGGAATACCGGTGCTGCCGCCTGAGAGCTGGAAGAATGCGATGTCTTCCGCATCCGGTTCGGATAGAGGCGCAGGCGGTAGGTAAAGCTGATCGAGCGCTATAAATTCCTCGGGCTCGCCCACGACAATGACATGCTGCAAAGCAGGGCTATCGGAGCGCAGGCGGCGGGCCAGGGCTCGGTAGTCGCAGGTTCCCCGGTCGTGGGCGACGATGTAGGCGATCGCCTCAGTTTGCGTTAGAAAGCTTTGAATTTCCGTCTGGCGATGCGCCATTAGAGCTAGGACAGGCAGCGCCCCTAATCGTGAGAGGGCAAAGAAAACGACAAAGAATTCTGGAATATTCGGCAGTTGAACAATCACGTGATCGCCTGCCCCTATGCCCAAAGACTTCAACCCTGCCGCTAGCTGATCGGCCCTGTGATTAAGCGTTTCATAGCTCCAGCGATCGCCCTCACTCACCAGCGCTGTCCGCTGACCGTAGCGGCGTGACTGTTGCCGCAGCATCTGGCCAAACGTCTGAGGTTGCCAGTAACCAAGACGACGATAGCGCTCTGCATAGGCAGGCGGCCAGCGAGGACAGTCTGCCAACAAAGCCTCCTGCCATGAGCCTTGAGAATTCTGTTCAGTCATACGCTTACCTCCAACATGTGTTCCAATCCCAGCGCTTTTAGCATGGTGCGAAATTTGGCAGAGGTTTCAGCTAGCTCTTTTTCAGCCGTTGACCCGGCGACAACGCCCGCGCCTGCATATAGCCGCAGGCGACAGCCTTCTGTTTCACCACAGCGGATGGTGACCGCCCACTCGCCGTCACCCTGCCTATCTACCCAACCCACTAGACCGGTAAAATAGCGACGAGCAAAAGGTTCAATCGCCTGAATTGTTGAGTAGGCGCATTGCACAGGAAAGCCGCAAACAGCCGGTGTCGGATGCAATGCGAGGGCTAGCGACAGCGCGCAAGTCTGAGGATCTCGCAGCGTACCTCGTAGATAGGTTGAAAGATGTATCATGCTGTCAGTTTGGAGAATGCTAGGAACAGGAGGGACTTCCAACTGACGGCAAAGAGGGCTCAGAATATCAGCGATCGCTTCAACCACTACCGCATGTTCACGCCGATCTTTATCAGATTTCATCAGCCCTTCAGCCCGCTGTTGATCGACGTGCGGATCGCCGCTGCGAGGAGCCGAACCCGCCAACGGATTGGCCTCTACCTGCATCCCCTGACGCCGAACTAACAGCTCAGGGCTCGCCCCAATCAGCTTGCGAGCAGTAATCGCAGACTCTGACTCGAACGGTTGAAATGTCGCCAGATCCATTAGATAGGTGTAGCCGAAACGATTGGAGCAAGCCAGGTTTCGCAGCAGCCCGCCCAAATGGATCGCTTCAGGAAACGACAGCTCTAGAGTGCGAGACAAAACCACTTTGAGTAGCGCTGACTGCTGAATATGGGCGATCGCTTGCTCCACACCCTGCATATAGTTCGCGGGTTCTGGAATCATGTGTAAGGTACATTGACCCCGATCTGCTGCCGCAGGGCTAGCCATCGCGTTGTTTTTTAGAGGCCCTGCCCGATACATGTGATCAGGCACAAACAGATGGACGGCTGCACTGTCGTCAAACGGTACTGCGCCCACTAGCGGCGTTGGTGGTAAGCCACAGCGGGACTGTTGTTCGAGTAGTGCCATCGCCTGTCGGGGTAGATCATGCCGAGCAGGGCAATCGCTCGGAACGGAGAGTATGTCTCGAACGCCCCGAGCTAGAAAGGTTTGAGTGGGCGTAGCTAGGAAAAAAGATGTCTCATCGTCACAGGCCTCTAGCAGGGCGGTGGCCTCTATTGGCTGGGTTAGATAACTCTTTTGGGAAATATTTCTCATTAGAATCTCTTTTAAGTTCTTTGGGGTAAATATATGGACGGTGGATAATCTCAAACGCCTAAGGTGGCACCACCATCCACTCGCAGATCGTGCATGGTGATGTGGCGGGCCTGTTCAGACAGCAAAAACAAGACCCCTGCGGCAATGTCTTCGGGACTAGCTATTCTCCCCAAAGGAATGCCGGTTCGGAAGGTGTTCAGTGAACCTTTCAAGACATTATTATGAGCCGATTGGTCACTCCAGAGCGCTTGCTGCATAGGGGTATCGGTCGATCCCGGAGAAATGACATTGCAGCGAATTCCAAAGCTAGCCAGCTCCAGACCCAGGCAGCGGGTAAAGTGTGTGGCGGCAGCTTTAGAGGCAGCATAGGCGGCCATCTCCTGACGGGGCACAGCCGCCGCATTAGAGCCGACGGTTATAATCGTTCCGCTGCGGCGAGGAATCATCACCCTTGCCACACTGCGAGAAACGTTAAAGACCCCGGTTGTGTTGACTGCAAAGGTGCGATTCCAATCGGAATCTGTCAGATCAATAGCAAGCTTGCACTTCAGAATACCAGCCACATTCACCAGCCCCGCAATAGATCCCAGACTTTGTTCAATATGTTGAATTTGCTTGTCTACCGCCAGAGCGTCACTGACATCGACCTCGTAGGGATTAAATCGCTGCGGGCTCAGATCTGCTTTTACGGATGCTAGCTTGTCTGATTGAATGTCGAAGCCTGCAACCGTCGCGCCAGCCAGCACCAGCGATCGCGCCACGGCTGCACCAATTCCCTGAGCGGCCCCTGTAACCACAATAAGTTTGTCAACAAAATTAAAAGACTGCATCTTCTTTTACTCGTCGTCCCTCGCAATAGGCCAACCGAGCTGGGCTCGGCTTTCAGTAATCATGTCGCTCAGCAACCGCCGCAGTGATAGCACGCCCTTCGCCGGTTCTGGAAAGTCAATTCGCAAAGACTGCACGTTGTTGTAACCCCTGACCTCAATATTCATTCCAGCCGCATCTAAGTGGATAAGGCTGGCTTGCTCTGCCCAGTCGATAGCGGCGGTGGCCCGAGCGCAGGCGAGGATGTCTTTAAGATGATCCTGGTTCAAATGTCGGGCGATGGCGGCCAGTAGTTTATCGCTCAGCGGCGCGCCATCCCGCTGGCGGGTGGGCTCAGAATTCACTTGCGGTTACCCTCATAGTCTTGTTGTGCTTGTTGTTTCCTAATCTTGTTTAGCGCTCGATTCCAGGCAGCGGGGTGGGCTCGCAGATGACTTTGGTCGCTAGCCAGGCACCTGCCAGGCAGACGACAAAGCCAATGATAAAGACGCCGGTATAGCCGAGCGCTGCGGCAATGAAGCCACTCAGGGCGGGCACCCCCACCTGATGTCCCAGCACGTAGACCGACGACTGCAAGGTGTAGTCGCTGCCTGCTGTCTCAGGACGGCTTTTGTCCATCATCACGGTGAATAGCGCGGTGCTAGCGACGCTGCGGGCAAAGACTTCACCCGTGCTGACAGCATAGAGAATGAGCGGATCGCGGATGCCAATGGCAGGCAAGGTGAGCGCAGCCACGGCGATCGCCTGCAACAGCCCAAATAAAATCAGCGATCGCTGCCGCCCCAAGGGTTGAATAAACCCGCCCGCCAGCAGGGAACCGATAATGGCCGCTGATGAGCCGACAATGCCTGTCATCCAACCAATGTCGGCCATCGAAAGGCCGAGATCTACCAGCAGAGGCCGAAACATGGTCGCGGCCATACTGCTACCGGTCGCATAGATCAAGATAAAAAACAGCCAGATTAACGCCTGCGGTTGTCGCCCAAAGCTCAGCAGTGTCTCAAAATAGTTAGAGACTGGTGAACTGTTGCTAAAAGTGCGATTTATCCGCATCCTGCTGGCGGGTCTCTCCGCTTCCCGATACCAGAGCAACGGCAGCAGCGCCAGCAAAACGCCGCCCGCCAGAAACCACACGCTCACCTGCCAGCCTAGCTGATTCAAAACCAGGAGCATTACCCCACCGCCCAAAAGCCCTCCCACCGCCCGTGCTGCGCTCTGAATGCCGTTTCCCCAGCCACGCTCGTGGGGAGCCAGCAGCCTGACGGCGATCGCATCGGTGGCAATGTCCTGAGTAGCGGCCATCGTCACAACCAGGAACACGCCCGAGAACAACAGCCCCTCATTGCCTTGGAAGGTGTCAATAGAAGCGCAGGCAATGAGTGTGAGGGCCAGGAGAAACTGAGTGACGACAATCCAGGACTTGTAATGGCCCCATTTTCTCGAACCATAGCGATCAACCAGGGGAGCCCAGAGAAACTTTAAGATCCAGGGCAATGTCAGCAGCCCCATCAGGCCAATAACTTGCAGCGATGCGCCCTGCTGTCGCAAGAAAATAGGCAAGGCTTGAAAGAAAAAAGCAGCCGGTAAAAACTGAGACGTGTAGAGACTGCCCAGCAGCACAAATTTGGTGCGAGGTCGAAGGTGCGCTTGCGCTTTTGATGGAGCCTGGGGAATCATGAGCGAAGAGGGGATAAGTTTTTTATGGGGCTTTTCTGGCCCATCTTGAGAACTCTCTTTAGAATTTGTAGCTGATAGAGCCCAGCACTGTAAAAGGCTCTCCAGGTTCAATGCCTCGGGTGCGAGTACGCGGTGAGCCCTCGATGAAATTCACGTCGAACAGGTTCTGAAAATTGAGGCCAAACCGCCAACTGTCTCGCTGATAAGAAACAGCCGCATTGGTCAGAAAGTAGCTGCCTAGATCAAAGCTGTTCTGCAAGTCGCCCTGGCGATCGCCCACCCAATTAACGCCTAATCCAAAGCCCAGCCCTGCAAAATCACCCGACTGAATTTCGTATTTTGTCCACAGGCTGGCACTGTGCTCAGGTACTCCCGGCAGGCGGTTGCCGGTTTCAAAGCGATTGTCCGCTGCGATCGCCGCGTCAATATAGGCATACGAGGCGATCAGATTCCATCCAGGTGAAAGTTCACCGACCACATCCAGCTCAATTCCCTGACTCTGCTGCTCTCCGGTCGCCACCGAAAATCGAGGATCGCTTGGGTCAGCGGTGGCGACATTTCGTTTAGTAAGATTGAAGTAAGCCAGTGTTGCGAGCAGGCGGCGATCCAACAGTTCCGTTTTGATACCCACTTCAAACCCTTCTCCCGCTTCAGGTTCTAGTGGCTCACCCTCGACCGTTAAAGCCGCGCTGGGATAGAACGAGCGAGAATAGTTGGCATACAGAGAGAGATTTTCAGCAGGCTGATAGATCAACCCTACTCTCGGACTGAACGCATCTTCACTGCGATCTGTCTCAATTGTTCTACCGCCACGGATCGTGGTTGTTGTTTGGTTAACTGTTTCGTAATTAAAGCCCGCCACCAGGATGAGATTGTCTAACAGCGAAATTTGATCTTGCGCATAGAGTTGCAGACTGCTGGTGCCGATACTCTCCTGGCTAGTGGGAGTATCGCCTCGCTCGGGCCTGGGCAGCGCGCCATAGATCGGGTCGAAAATGTTGAGCGGGGTGCGCTGCGCAAAGTCCGTGAAAGAATCTGAGTATAGTCGGTAGCGAGCTAGATCCAAGCCTAAGAGCAGGGTGTGGTCAATTGAACCGGTGGAAAATTCACCGACGACATTAGTTTGCAGGGCTAGCGTTTCATTGCTGACGGTTTGCTCTGCAAAGACACGATTGAGATCACCTGTGGCCTCGTTAAGCCCGCCAATGAACGGAAAACTCAGAGTGGCGCTAATGTCGTCAATTTTAGAGAGATAGCGAAGCGCATTGCGAATTGTCCAACTATCGCTGACGCGATGTTCTAGATCGTAGCCAATGCTGACAAACTCACTGTCGATGGTGTCGTCGGGTTCACCCAAGATGCGACTACGAGGAATATCGGCCACTTCATCACCCAAAGCGACCAGTCCGGGGTCAAGGGGGCGCTGATCGTTTAGATACTCTAATTGAAGATTGAGATCGGTGCGATCGCCCAGCTTCCAGGCCAACGCAGGCGCAACGAAAAACCGATCAGCCGCCCCCTCAAAATCTCGAAAACTGTCATCTCGCTGATACAGAGCGTTGAGGCGATAGAGCGCCCGACCGTCTTCGGTAAGCGGCCCAGAGATGTCTACCTGCGGTCGTACTAGCCCGCGACTGTCCGTTTGGAGGGCCACTTCATAAAAGGGGCTATCCAATGGCCGCTTAGAGACCACATTCACCGCCCCGCCCGGTTCAATCTGGCCAAATAAAATTGAACTGGGGCCTCTCAATACTTCAATGCGCTCAATATTGGCAATTTCTGGGAAGCCCTGTCCGGCGGCGTCTCCGTTGTCGTTAGGACTATACAGGCGAAAGCCATCCCGAAATATCGAGGCCCCTTCAAATCCTCGCAGGCTCACCTGAAAGCCTCTGCCTTCAGTCGAATTGACCGCGACCCCGCTGACATTGCGCAACGCCTCTCCCAGATCGGTAACCTGCTGATCTTCCAGCACCTGCTGAGGAATCACCTGAATGGCGGCAGGCGTATCCAAAATAGGCGTATCGGTACGGGTGGCGGTATTGGCTGCCGGGACGAAGTAGCCCTCTTCTATTGCCTGATCGCCGGTGACAACAAGCTGGAGTGAGTCGTTGGGCAGCGCGCTGTCAGGAGCGGCGGGGTCACCCACAACTGTCCGAATGGTCAACCTAGTCGCATCCGCAGCAAATGCCAGAGTCGGGGGCGCATCAACGCCCGTAATCGCAATCCGTACCTGATTATCAGGCCGGTTCGTAATTTCCACCAGCGCAATTCCGCCCGTGGGGGTGCTGGCAAAAAAGCTGTCGTCTGCTGACAGACTGAGCAGGGCGTTAGGGATATCTGCGATCGCCGCATTCCCGATCACAGCGGTTACCGGTTCAGCTAATTCACCCGCCGTTTCCAGCCGCAGCGTCAATCCTTCTGGGGTTTCCTCCAATCGGACACCGGTGATTTCGATCAGCTCAGTGGGGTCGAGCTGAGATAGCCAGCTATCCGCTGCTGCCTCGGTCGCTAGCGAGTTCGCCGTCACGGCTGCTTTTTCCAGGAAGGGCTCACGAGCGATCGCCCCCTGCCCCGTCAACAGCCACAAACCCACTATCAATGGAGCTGACCAACCCTCCCACCTCATCCACGTCACAATCATGCCTACTCTCATCACACTAAATGGGAAAAATTCTTAATAACTTCATTGCGTTGATGATAGTGGTCTGGCCTTACGCTTTTCTTTGTTAGCCGGACTTTTTTTCTGTCTCAAACGGACTTTTCGGTTTGCAACTGGGCGCTAGCGCTGCTGCATCTGGTAGGCTTTTGGCCCAATTTCAAAAGTGCGGCGAAAGGCCACGCTAAACGCTTCGGGGTTTCTGTAGCCGATAGTTTGAGCGACGCTCGCGATCGTGGCGCTGGGCATGAGCAGTAATCGCTGGGCCTGCTGCATTCGATAGCGGTGCAGGTAGCCAAACACCGTCGTCCCAAACACCTGACGAAACCCTTGTTTTAGCTTGCGGTCATTCAGTCCAATTTGATGAGCGAGATCTAGCAGGGTAGGCGGATTGGCAACCTGAGCGAGCAAAATATCTCGGGCATTAAAAATTCGATCAACTTCATCAGCTTTCAAGTCAGAGGAAGGCTGCTGCGAACCATTACTCGCCGATATTTGATCGAAATACAGGCTCATCAGCTCAATCGCCTTGCTCTCCAAATACAGGCGTTGAGATAGCCCGCGATATGGACAGTTCAGCAGTTGTTGAACGGTTGAATTCATCACGGCGCTCATGCTGTGCGACTGAAAATAATCCGTCTGATCGCACTGTGTCATCGCTACCTTCAGCGAATCCGGCAACTGTTCAATACTCTCCTGATTGCCGAGACCGATAGCATCAGGTTGAATATGCAGGTGGACTAACCGCAGCGGTTTGGCGGCGTATTCTATGACTTGGCCCTGGCCCTTTGATATCCCCAGGCTTGCCTGCCTAGGCAGAAGCTGGACTGTCTGCTCAGAATGAACACTGCGCCTTTGAACTTGCCCTTCCAGGCAAAAACTCATTCCCAGCGTGGTTGTGTCATTCGAGCAGCCCTTCGTGATCACAGCCTTTTCGCGAAAATTTAGCGTTTGAACTATCAGGCTTAGGCCGGGACGCAGCGGCCACCGCTGGCTAGACCCGTCATATTGTCTGAGCGCCGCGAGGGGCCCCTTGATCGGCGGAGCGACATGATTCAACAGCATAAGCTAACAAAGGTGTTTACCTCACTCTATTGCAATTAATTCCCAATATCAATCCTTTTCAATAGCTGCTGAACCATCTGTTTGCAGCAGAATGACATTGGGGATCGCGGTTAGCTTCATCCCTACCTATTGCAAGTTGTGAGAAGTATTTAATGCTAATAGATCCCAGGTAGCTAGTCAAAAAATAGAAAACTTAAAGCGCTGGCTCCTGATTTTTGCCTGGGAAATATCTGTCTCTATGACTCATTTTAATAGCTTTCAGCCAAATTGATATGCATACATTCTAGACATTTACTTTGAATCCCAAAAAATAAGCCAGCATAGATGCGATAAACTCAGTGAGAGTAATTATCATTAACGTCAGCCTGTCGCCATGAGTCTTTCTAGCGCCTGCCTAAATCAACATGCCAAAGAAGACGCGATCGCCAAAAAATGGCTGTTGCGAGGATTTCTGATCGCAGCAGGTGCCCATTTGGGTCTAATTCCGCTGATGGCTTTTGCTCCGCCGGATGTGATCGCCCCGCCCGAACGGATTGCCCTGGTAGTCACTGGCCCAACCGATCCGCTCGAAACGCCTGAAAAAGTGACTGAAGAAGTGCCGCCCGAAGAGAGCGTTGAAGCACTGACAGAAGCGATCGCCCAAGCCGAACTAGCCGCCGAAGCCCAAGTCTCGGGCGGCCCATCACTAGCGCCCCCCACCCCGATTGCCTCATTTCAGCCACCTACCAAACCCCCTTCCGCAACAAAGGAACCCGACCCCGTTGCTGAAGAGGCCACGGAAACGGCGGCAGAACCTTCTCCAGCGCAGGAAGCCGAAGATCCGGAAGTCGCTGATACATCAGATTCGGACGAGCGTGAATCTGACAGTGCTGAATCTAATAGCGCTGAAAGCGATGTGAAAGAGCCAGTAGAGACGGCTGCAAATAACACCGATAGTTCAGGAAGTCCCAATCTTGATGCCTTGCGAGAACGCCTGAGCCGCGCTCGCGAAAGCCGGAGAAATAATGAGAATACTGACGATACTGGAGAAACACCTGCTGCTGCGACAGAAATAGGTGCTGATGTTGCACGACGTGGCGGGCCCTCTGAAGACTCCGGCAATGGGTCTGCTGCTGGGGACGGTAGCGGCTCTAATAGAGTGAGTTGTCGTAAGTGCGATCGCCCTGCCTACCCCGAAGAAGCCTTAGACTCAGGCGTCGAAGGCTCGCCTTCAGTTAGCTTAGAATATGACGAGAATGGCAGCGTCATTGGCGCGGTGCTAGAGCAGTCGAGTGGTAATGCGGCGCTGGATCAGGCTGCCTTGGAAGCTGCCCGCAACTATGAGCTAGACAGCGGTGGGCGTAGCGGGTCGGTTTCTATTGAGATCGATTTTGGCATTGAAGGATCGGAGCGATCGCGTGCTGCCCAAAGAAGGGGCGAAAGAGAATCTGTCAGCACACCTGTTCCTACGCAAGCGCCTGAGCAAGAAGTTGTCAGAGAACCCGTCTCCGAACCAGAATCTTCAACACCTGAAGCAACAACAGCGCCACCCCCAGCCGAGAACACTCCCGAGAGCCGCCCTGAAGAAAATATCAGTGCCCCTCTGCTGCCTAACATAGAAAAACCACCCGCCCCAGAACCAGAAAGAGCCCCAGAACCAGAAGTCATCGCTCCTCCAGCGCCAGAACTCGCAGCACCAGAGCCTCAAGCGCCTGTTCCCGACATTCTACCACCTCCCGAAACCGCCCCGCTATCGGAACCCATTACGCCGCCATCACCAGAACCTGCCTCTATTCCCGACATAGGGCTACCGGAATAGCCAACAGCAAAATTTGCTGCAAGCTTTTTATGGCGATGCCTGCGCAGGTTGTTGCGTTGCCATTCCCAAGCTAGCGCCTTCGACCCTTCTTAGCTTGTCCATCACGGCAACTACCTGCCCATAGTCGATAGTTTCATCGGCTTGCACAGTCACTAGCGCTTTAGCGCTCTCTCCAACCTGTTCTCGCACTGTCTTGGTGAGATCATCCAAGGCAACCGGTTTTTTATCAATAGAGATATCACCATTTTCTTCAATCGTGACCGTGATAAAGGCTTCCTGCTGAGACTCAGCGGTTTCGGCCTCTGGCAAATCTACCGAGAAGCCTTCTGCTCTGGTTAAAAACAGCGTTGAAATGATAAAAAATGCCAGGATGGCAAAAATAACGTCAATCATCGGCAAAATATTGATTGTCAACGACTCTTCCGCTTCGTTATCGATTATCCGCATAGATCATCTCCTTTTCATTCAGTGCTCGATATTGCCACTCATATAAGAGTTCTAGCTGCCCACCGTATTCTTGCAACAGAGCAACCTGACGTTTGTAAAAGCCCCGAAACAAGTTGGCAAATAGCAGCGTAAAAATTGCCACAATCATGCCCGCCGCAGTCGAGACTAAGGCTTCACTAATCCCTCCGGTCACAAGTCCAGTATTAGCCCCATTCAAACCGCCTAAATCAAGCGAGGCGAAAGAACGAATCAAGCCCAAAATTGTGCCTAGCAATCCTAGTAAGGGAGAAACCGCAATCACCGTTTCAAAGACGGTATTGAACCGTTTAAGCAGCGGCAGTTCTGCTTGAGTAGCGCTCTCCAGTGCCAGCCGAAACTGATTAGGTGAAGCGCCCTCTAGTTCCAGAGCTTCTAAGAAAATACGAGAGATAGGCAAATTGATGTTTTGCTTGAGCTTAGCAAAGACGGCAGGCGGATTAACCCGATAAACTTGCAAGATGTCTTTGACGACTTTGCGCTCTTGCTTTTTGATGCGGAACCAGAATAGACCACGCTCAATAGTGGTGGCGATCACACACAAAGAAAACAGCAGCAGCGGCCACATCACCACGCCACCCGCCGAGAAAATTTCAGTTAAAGACATATGCGCCGATAGAAAATGTAAACTGCTCTTTTTATCTAATACTAAACGGGAATAAATATCAATAGGTTTCTATAAATGTAGAAGAATTTATCGGCTAAAGGAAGGTTTATGAGACCTTTCAAGCATTTTACTAGAAGCCTATTTCACGTTATTAGATAGTATCTATTCTTGATAATGAGGTTAGTGTCCCCGGCAGTAACCAAATCTCTGAGTCAAGCTGCTAGTCAGCTGAGTCAGTGTGACCAGAAAACCTTCGAGCGTTCCTAGCGTAAAGTAACTTTTATAGTAAGTAGCTAGACGGAGCTGAGTTGTAGAGGGCTACGCCTTGAGTTGGTCACACTCATCAAGCTACTAGCTTCGCCGGAGGCGTCTGACTTCCATACCAAAGATTTCTGAGTGCTCTCTGAGGGGGCAGCCTGATTGACTGATAAAAGATTAGTCAGGGCACCCGCAGTTCACCGGATGCTGCCCGAACTGTGAAACGCCGATTTCAGAACCAGCGAGCCGTCACTGGAACTGTAGCCACTGTAATTGGGAAATCAATCCACTCCCGAATCGCCCTGTGCAAGAGCAGACGTGCGGTTGATTCGTTTCCCACTGGAAACGATGCTCGCTCCTGGCGTTGCCAGGTCGTCAGTGACCTAGCAATGCTCGATTCCGGGTGGGCGATTAGCATAGCGGCAGAAAACTACTCAGCGACGATGATTTCTTATCAGAAATTCATCATTGCGATGTCCGCGATTGTCTATGGTATCTCTAGATTAGGTGTAATCAAGCGCAGCAGTAAGGAATCATGAAACTTCTTTGTACGGCCTTTGACGCCACCCTGAAAGAGTTCGGC
>JBBSNR010000008.1:0-21033 GCA_038260635.1 Phormidesmidales cyanobacterium | reverse complement strand
GCTTCAGCTGCTCAACGACATCCACGGCTCTATTTTTCCACCTCTACAGTTGGCCACAATCGTTCGAGCTGATGACGCCAAGCGCCCAGTGCCTGCTGCTGGTAGCCCTGTTCGCCCATCTCCCCCATGACGCCTTCTGAGTAAAAGCGATCTAGCGTTTTGAGAGTGTCTTCTAAAGACTGACCCTGGCGTTTGGCCGCGACGATAATCTGCGTTACCTGATGCTCAACCATCTGAGCGAAAAAGACCTCTGCCCCATTGGAATTCAGCGTTAATAGCTGCTCTACCGCACTGGCGAACTGGCCCGGTTTGAGCGCCGCTAGATCATATTGAAATACGCCCCACACCAAATTTTGATGGAAGGCATAGCGAGCCTCCTGGGTCTGATCGAAGTTAGCCTCCATCATTTGCCCGATGAAGGGCTGTGCCTCAGCAATCGGCATAATTGGCGTCATCAGCTTCAGCCAGGGGCCACTGACAATCGCCAGCAAGCGCAGCTGGTCAGTCTCTATCTGCCAGGCATCGGGGGGAACATACTGACAAGCGTCACCAAAGCTAGCAGTAAGAGCAACGGTAATCTCATTGGGGGTCATGGCGAC
The DNA here is from genome assembly GCA_038260635.1 of Phormidesmidales cyanobacterium. Lineage (GTDB taxonomy): Bacteria > Cyanobacteriota > Cyanobacteriia > Phormidesmidales > Phormidesmidaceae > Phormidesmis. The sequence goes on along the minus strand of JBBSNR010000008.1, from coordinate 20,434 downwards.
AGCAAAACGTTTTGCAGCATCTACAGGGTTGCCAGGCGCAACAGCAGCACCCACTTTCTTCTAAAGGTAGCAGCCGACACCAAAAAAGGCGGCCTATCCGTAGACAGACCGCCCAATGGGTTCGAGACAGGACAGCTATTAGCTGTTCTATGCCGTCGCCCTTAGCAGCTGAGCTTAATAGTCAAAGTCGCCCATGCCGCCGCCAGCAGCAGCGCCTGCATCAGAATCAGGCTTATCGACAACGATGCATTCGGTAGTAAGCACCATACCGGCAATAGAAGCCGCGTTTTGCAGGGCAGAGCGAGTCACTTTTGCCGGGTCTACAATCCCAGCTTCCAGCATATTGACAAACTCATTGGTGGCGGCGTTGTAGCCGATGCTGGCGTCTTTTTCCTTAACTCGCTCAGCGACCACCGCACCATTCTGACCGGCGTTTTCGGCAATCCGTCTCAGAGGAGAAGTGAGCGCGCGGGTGACGATCATCGCGCCAACCAGCTCTTCGCCCACCAGGTTAGAATCAGCCCACGCTGCCAGACCCGGCGACAGGTGAGCTAGCGTCGTTCCCCCACCAGGGACAATACCTTCTTCTACAGCAGCTTTAGTCGCGTTGATGGCGTCTTCCAGGCGCAGCTTACGGTCTTTCATCTCAGTCTCAGTCGCTGCGCCGACTTTGATCACAGCGACACCGCCAGAGAGCTTAGCCAGGCGTTCTTGCAGCTTTTCTTTGTCGTAGCTCGATTCGGATTCGTCAATCTGACGGCGAATTTGATCACAGCGACTCTTGACGGCGGCTTCGTTGCCTTCAGCGACTAAAGTTGTGCTGTCTTTAGTGATGGTCACTCGACGAGCAGACCCGAGCTGTTCGATGCTGACGGTGTCGAGCTTGAGGCCAGCGTCTTCGGTGATCAAGGTGCCACCGGTGAGGACGGCGATGTCTTCGAGCATGGATTTGCGGCGATCGCCAAACCCAGGCGCTTTCACAGCTGCGACATTGAGCACGCCGCGCAACCGGTTGACCACCAGCGTAGCCAGCGCTTCTTTCTCAATATCTTCAGAGATAATCAGCAGGGGCTGACCGGCGCGGGCAACCTGCTCTAGCACCGGCACCAGATCCTGCACCAGGGCAATTTTCTTGTCGGTAATCAGGATTTTAGGGTCGTCAAAAGACGCTTCCATCCGCTCAGGATCAGTGACGAAATAAGGGGAAATGTAGCCCTTATCAAAGCGCATCCCCTCAGTGATTTCTAACTCGGTGAACATCGACTTGCCCTCTTCCAGGGAGATGACGCCCTCGCGGCCCACTTTCTCCATGGCGCTGGCAATCATTTCGCCCACTTCAGCGTCGTTACCAGCTGAGATGGTGCCCACCTGAGCGATCGCTTTAGAATCACCCACCGGCTGAGCCTGCTGAGCAATTTGATCGACCAGATAGGTAGTGGCCTTATCGATGCCGCGCTTGAGTGCGATCGCATTGGCACCCGCTGCCACGTTGCGCAGACCCTCTTTGACAATGGCGTGAGCCAGCACTGTAGCAGTCGTTGTGCCGTCGCCCGCAGCGTCGTTGGTTTTTGAAGCAGCCTGACGGATGAGAGCTACGCCCGTGTTTTCAACGTTATCTTCTAGCTCGATTTCTTTGGCAATGGTCACCCCGTCATTGACGATTTGAGGAGAGCCAAATTTCTTTTCTAAGACGACGTTGCGACCTTTGGGCCCGAGCGTAACTGCAACGGCCTCAGCCAAAATGTCCATGCCGCGCTCAAGTGCGCGGCGGGCATTTTCGTTATAGATAATGCGTTTTGCCATAGTTGTAAGTGAGTTGTGTATGGGAACTGAAATGGAATACTAGGTGGCGACGGTAAACGAGAAGGCGTCGCTGTAGCTCTGAGCTGTGTAGCGCTAAAGGCTACGGGTCTAAAGCGCTAGAGGCTGTAGTGCTGAAAACAATGGCCTTATGAAACGGTAGCCAGAATGTCTTTTTCAGAAAGCAAAATGTACTCGTCGTTGCCCAGCTTGATTTCGGTGCCAGCATACTTGGAGTACAGAACCTTATCGCCCACGGTCACATCTAAAGACCGGCGGGTGCCGTTATCGTCAACTTTGCCCGGCCCAACAGCGGTAATTTCGCCGACCTGAGGCTTTTCCTTGGCCGCGTCAGGCAAAATAATGCCGCCTGCCGTCTGCTCTTCAGAAGCGCTGACTTTGATGAAGACGCGATCGCCCAGGGGCTTGAGATTTGAATTGCCTAGAGTGATGGCTGCCATATTACTTTCTCCGCGATGACTCGAATTAATACTGATGTGCTGATAACGAAACTGCGCCAAAAACCGCCTTGAGGTCCGCAGACGCCCCGGCACAGTTAAAGCCCAGCAAACTAAGCGAACCCGCGTTAGCTGCCATCGCCATGGGCAGCGCGCAGACACCTTGCAGGGCCTGTGAGCAGAAGTTAGCACTCTCCGCTTCCGAGTGCTAATCTATCGAATTGGGGCGGGCGATCGCAACAAGCAAACCGGTACGGGTTCCCGAACTCATCTAGTGATTGTCATCTACCTCACTCATCCGATAGCCAATCAAATGGCCAAAGGCGAGGCATCTAGTGATAACCTTGATGATGGCACTTTGAGCAGATCTTATCGATTGAGTTACGAGGTTGCCGTATCAGCTAAACCGTAGGACAGGCGCAGGAATGGTCTCCACCGCAGAGAAAACAAGCACCGGCTATATCACTCAAATCATTGGCCCAGTTTTAGACGTAAAATTTCCAGGCAACGAGCTGCCTCAGATTTATAACGCACTTAAGGTTACCGGCACCAATCCTGCTGGCGTAGAGGTCTCAGTCACCTGTGAAGTTCAGCAGCTGCTGGGCGACTCTCAAGTTCGCGCAGTCTCTATGAGCACCACCGATGGTCTCGTGCGCGGCATGAAAGTTGAAGACTTAGGCGCACCCATCAGCGTCCCCGTGGGCAAAGCAACCTTAGGCCGCATCTTCAATGTCTTAGGCGAACCCGTAGACGAAAAAGGCCCGGTAGATGCAGAGAGCACCTTGCCAATTCACCGAGATGCGCCCAAACTCGTCGATCTAGAAAACAAGCCCGCCGTATTTGAAACCGGCATCAAAGTCGTAGACTTACTCGCTCCCTACCGACGCGGCGGCAAAGTCGGGCTCTTCGGCGGTGCAGGCGTTGGCAAAACCGTACTCATTCAAGAGCTGATTAACAACATCGCCAAAGAGCACGGCGGCGTCTCTGTCTTTGGCGGCGTTGGCGAACGCACCCGCGAAGGCAATGACCTCTACAACGAATTCATTGAATCTGGTGTCATCAACGCTGACGACCTGAGCCAATCGAAAGTAGCTCTGGTATACGGTCAGATGAACGAGCCGCCCGGAGCCCGGATGCGAGTAGCACTCTCGGCGCTGACGATGGCTGAGTACTTCCGCGATGCCAACAAGCAAGACGTTCTGCTATTTATTGACAACATCTTCCGCTTTGTACAGGCTGGATCCGAGGTATCGGCGCTGCTTGGCCGGATGCCTTCTGCCGTAGGCTATCAGCCCACGCTAGGTACCGACATGGGCGACTTGCAAGAGCGAATCGCTTCTACCACTGAAGGATCTATCACCTCGATTCAGGCCGTTTACGTCCCGGCAGACGACTTTACTGACCCCGCTCCGGCAGCCACCTTTGCCCACCTGGATGCGACTACGGCCCTCTCCCGCGCCCTGGCTTCCAAAGGAATTTACCCAGCAGTAGATCCTTTGGATTCTGCTTCTACCATGCTTCAGCCAGATATCGTTGGTGAAGAGCACTACGATACCGCCCGCGCTGTGCAGTCTACTTTGCAGCGCTACAAAGAACTGCAAGACATCATTGCCATTCTGGGTCTGGATGAGCTTTCTGAAGAAGATCGCAAGGTAGTAGCCCGCGCCCGCAGGATTGAGAAGTTTCTCTCGCAGCCTTTCTTTGTGGCTGAAGTCTTTACAGGTAGCCCTGGCAAGTACGTCACGCTAGAAGAAACCATCAAGGGATTCAATATGATCCTGGCTGGTGAGCTAGACGACTTGCCTGAGCAGGCTTTCTATCTCAAAGGCGGCATTGAAGAAGTAATTGCTACCGCTGAGAAGATGAAAGCTGAAGCGTAGATGCAAAAATTCCCTCTTGGGAGGGCAATCCAGGTTAGAGATATTTTGAAGCCGCTGGTTTTCAAGCGCTAGCCTGGGTTGTATTTGCCGTTACTCGGCAGTGAAATACTATTTATCTGAGAGAGCTATGTCTTTAGTTGTGCGCGTTGTTGCGCCTGATAAAACGGTTTGGGATGACGAAGCCGAAGAAGTCATTTTACCTAGCACTACCGGACAGCTCGGTATTTTGGGTGGTCACGCACCGCTGCTGACTGCTTTAGATACGGGCGTACTGCGCGTTCGCTCAACTGAGGGCAGCAAGGAATGGACCTCTATCGCACTGATGGGCGGCTTTGCTGAAGTCGAGGCTGACGAAGTGACTATATTAGTCAATGGCGCTGAGCGAGGTGACAGTATTGACCAGGCAGAAGCTGCTCAAGCCTACGAAGCTGCCCAGGCCAAGTCTGACAGCGTTTCTAGCGATGATCGCAAGGCCATGATGCAGGCAAAGCAAGGTTTGAAAAAAGCCCGCGCTCGTTTGCAGGCCGCTGGCGGTAGCGTGTAAAACCATCGGCTGATTGTGGCCTTGTCATTCCTGACTCCCCAATTGTGCAGAGAGCTGAAGAAAACCCCCTTGGCATTGAATGTCAAGGGGGTTTTCTTAGCTTTGTCGGACAAGAAATTGTCCGCCGGGCAGCCTGATCACGAACTACCGGTGAAGGCTACTTCAGGAAATTTGATCTGAGCTTCACTCATCGGCTTGGACTTACCTTCTTCCTGCCAATAGTTGATAATCTCAGTGGCCTTATTGAGCAGGGCCACGCTCTCTTCATCAGTAATCCACGACTTGGACTCAACTTCAGCTTTGAGTTGTTCCCAAGCGTCATTGCGCGGCCAGAAAAAGTATGAAGTCAGCGGGCTAGTGCCTTTACCCACGACCTGATCGACGGCCAGGGCCACGTCTTTATCTAACCAAAGTACCTTTAATATGAACCGAGCATCCGATTCAACCGATTCCACCACAGACTCCAAACGAAAACCTCCAATTGCGATCCCTAAAGCGGGCTAAACTACAGTTCTCTATTATACTACAACCCTAAATTTTTACCATCAGCTCAAAAGCTAGCTTCAATTTCAAACGCTAAGAAACCCGCCACAAGCTAGTCCACCTCTATGACAATCACCCTGGTAACCGGCCCCGCCCGCTCGGGTAAAAGTGAATGGGCCGAACGCTTGGCCTATAAAAAGGCTGCTCAACAGCGCCAGCAGGTCATCTACATTGCGACCGCTCAAATCAACTCCAACGACACCGAGTGGCAGGCCCGCATTGCCAAGCATCAGCAAAGACGCCCAGCTGAATGGCAGTGCCAGGAAGTTCCTTTTAGTCTGGCAGCAGCGATCGCCCCCTACAACGACACCCACTGTTTACTAGTCGATTCGCTCGGCACCTGGCTTGCCAACTTGATTGACCAGGAGCCCGCAGCCTGGAGCGCCACTCAGCAGCAGCTAATCGTCGCCCTTAGCCAAACAGCAGCAGAGGTAATTTTAGTGGCCGAAGAAACGGGCTGGGGCGTTGTGCCTGCCTACGAGCTGGGCCGAACTTTTCGTGATCGCCTGGGCAGTCTCAGCCGCGCTGTCGGGGCGATTTCTACCGATGTTTACCTGACAACGGGCGGCTATGCAATCAATCTTTCAGAGCTGGGAGAGCCGATTGGACAATGGCCTGATGATCGCCCCCTGAATTATTAAATATTCTCATCGAAATTATTAAAGCTCGGAAACTAGCCGCTAAAATTGCCAAAGAGTATGAAGTATATTTTGAGCTATGGCCTCTCGCACAGAAGTTAAGCACTATTTGGCCCACTGGTTTCAGCTGGGCAAGCAGGTGGTCAGCGACGATGGCCAAACATACCAGCCCAACAAGATTATTCAAGGCGATCGCTTCACCTCCGAATTTGAAACCTGCTGGGCAGAGATTCTCCAGCGCGAAGGCACCTGCTACTTGAGCGGCACTGACCAAACCATTGCTGAGCTGCTCTCATCTAACTGGGATGTAATCGGCTGTGCCCGCTGCGGGATGCCTGTCCCTTTACCTCAGAGCCAAATGACTTCCCTGGTCTGCCCCTGTGATGATCTATCCAACTGGCCCAACACAGAGCTACCGCAGCCAAGGCTACCTGTTGACACGCATCGTCACCTTGGCCAAATGCACGACCGCTTGCAATCTACCAGTCAGCCTTAGCCTCAAATCCGACTACACAGCCATTTCTAGCTTAGGCTGTTCACCGGTACGGACGATATCATAGGTCAAAAAGTCTTTAGCCATCAGCGTATTGGGGAAAATTGCCTTGGCCTCAGCCAGCAAATCGTCTAAGCTCAGGCTGTTTCCCGGCGCATAGCGGGGGCTAAAGTGAGTCATGATCAGCTGTTTTACCTGAGCGGCCAGCGCTACCTGGGCGGCCATCGTAGAGGTTGAATGCAGCCGCTGATAGGCCAGTCCCGCATCTTGATGAGCAAAGGTCGCTTCATGAATCAGCACATCGGCGTGATCGGCGAGCTCAATAGCATTCTCACAGAACACGGTGTCTGTGCAGTAGACAAACTTACGGCCCACAATAGTCGGTCCGCATAGATCTGCGCCGTTGACCTTACGACCGTCTGGCAGCGTGACCACTTCACCGCGCTTGAGCTTGCCGTAGACCGGTCCCGGTGAAATACCCAGCGTCGCCGCTCGTTTGACATCGAAGTGGCCCGTGCGGTCTTTTTCTACAACGCGGTAGCCATGAGCAGGAATGCGATGCTTCAGCCTTTGGCAGGTGACAATATAGTCGTCATCTTCGTAGACCTTGCCAGGTTCAGTCACATGCACCTCAATTGGGTAGGAGGACTGAGTTTTAGAATAGCGACGGCAGGCTTCCAGGTATTTGCCTAGCTCGGGCGGACCGTAGATGTCAATTTGCTGCTGACCGGTGCCTGCCATGCCGCAGCTGGCGAGTAAACCGGGCAATCCAAAAATATGGTCACCGTGCATATGGGTGACAAAAATGCGGCGAATCTGGCTCGACTTAAAATCACTTCTCAGAAACTGATGCTGAGTGCTCTCGCCGCAGTCAAATAGCCACACCTCGGCCCTTTGGGGTAGGCGCAGTGCCACGCTAGAGACATTGCGCGATCGCGTCGGCACACCCGAGCTGGTTCCTAAAAAAGTAATCTGCAAAGCTCTGAATTCTTCTCAAGCGCATCATCTCTATATTGACAGAGATTACCGCAATGCGTACTAGGATGCCGTTTGCCCTATCTATGTCAGGGCTTCCTCATAGTGAAGGCTACTGAGGCAAATTCCTGTAAATCTGCGCTTATCGACTGTTTTCCAAAGAGTGATAAGGCTTTTAGGTGATTGTATACAGCCGATAGTGAAGCGATCACGCCCTTGCGCCGCCGCCGTCACCCAAAAATCGTGAAGAATTATTATCAGAAAACGGTAATTCTTGATACACTGCTCAACGGGGATTCAACAAGGGTTTCTCGCTCAAAGAGATCAGATGGCAAACGCCGTCGATTTTGACGTGTCAGTTTTCTTGTAACCGCTGTTCCGTGTGGGAGCACGCAGCTGAGCTTTCTCCACTATTGAGAGATCAATACTATTCATTAGAAATCGACCTCGGCACCTGAATTAATTCGGGTGCTTTTTTTTGGTCGATTGTCCCCATTTCCACGCCTCTAGCCGATAATAGACGGGTCACTTGTCTCTATTGACCTGGGTATTGATTTGAGTTCTGCTGCCGATAAGCCCGTTTTGATGCTGGTGGATGGTCACTCTCTGGCCTTTCGCTCCTTTTATGCGTTTGCCCGCAGCCGCGACGGTGGTTTACGAACCTCGACCGGCATTCCAACCAGCGTTTGCTTTGGCTTTCTCAAAGCGCTCATGGACACCCTACAGGCCGAAAAGCCCGACTGCGTGGCGATTACTTTCGACCTAGCTGCCCCTACGTTTCGTCACGAAAAAACCGACACTTACAAAGCAGGTCGCGCCGAAACGCCAGAAGAATTCACCGAAGATCTCGAAAATCTCAAAGAGCTGCTCAAAGCTTTCAAGTTCCCTATTTTCTGTGAGCCAGGCTACGAAGCAGACGACATGATCGGCACCCTGGCAACTCGGGCAAAGGCGGCTGGTCAACAGGTTAAAATTCTCAGCGGCGACCAAGATCTGTTTCAGCTAATCGACGCTGAAGAGCAGATTAAGGTGATGTATCTAGGCAGCACCTTTGCTCGCAGTGACGGGTCAGCTAAAGAGTATGGCGTCACCGAAGTTCACGAAAAGCTAGAGGTCTGGCCCCATCAGGTAATCGATTACAAAGCGCTGTGCGGCGATACTTCAGACAATATTCCTGGGGTGAAAGGCATCGGTAAAAAAACAGCCGTTAAGCTGCTAGAAACCTACGGCGATCTCGACAATATTTACGCCTCAATCGATGAAATCAAGGGCGCGGTAAAGAAAAAGCTAGAGGCGGATAAAGCCGCCGCCGAGCAGTCCCGCTTTTTAGCCACCATCATTACCGATGTACCTGTCGAAACCGACCTGAGCCTCTGCAAGCTAGAAGGCTTCGACCCTGAAGAGGTCGTGCCGGTCTTAAAGAAGCTGGAGCTACAGCACTTTATCAATCGACTGAGCAAATTGCAGGCGTTTTTCGGGGGCGAATCCGACTACAGGCCCAGCCAGCCATCAGCGCCCGTAGCGCTGCCTCAAGATTTTGAAGATGAGGATCTGGCCTTTTTTACCGCTGAGCAAACCGATGCGGTTGACCAGATGGGGCTGAGCGAAGTAGATATCCAGCCGCAGATTATCACCACTGAAGCCCAGCTCAAGACACTGGTAAAACGGCTCGAAACTCTGACCAACCCAGAGACGCCGGTTGCCTGGGATACAGAAACTAACTCCATTGACCCGCTAGAAGCCGACCTCGTCGGTATTGGCTGCTGTTGGGGAACCGGTCTAACTGACCTGGCTTATATTCCCGTGGGCCACACGAGTGGAGAGCAGCTCCCGATTGAGCAAGTGCTGAAAGCTCTGCGGCCTGTACTCGAAAGCGACAACTATCCTAAAGCTCTGCAAAATGCAAAGTACGACCGACTGGTGTTTAGAAGGGCAGGTATTGCGCTAGCAGGCGTGGTCTTTGACCCCATGCTGGCAAGCTACGTCATCAACCCTGAAAATAGTCATAACCTTTCGGATCTGTCGCTGCGCTACTTGGAGCTGACAACCGTGAGCTACACCGACTTAGTGCCCAAAGGCAAGACAATTGGAGAGGTAAAGATCGCCCTGGTCGCTGACTATTGCGGCAGTGACGTACATACGACTTACCGATTGGTGCCTTTGCTGAGAGCCGAACTGTCTAAAACGCCTGAGCTAGAGCAGCTATATCGCGAGGTTGAGCTACCGGTCGAGCCTGTGCTGGCAAAGATGGAAGCAACCGGCATCCGAGTTGATAAAGCCTATCTGGGTAAATTTTCCAAACAGCTAGAGACTGACCTAGCCAATATCGAAAAGTCAGCCTACCAGTCGGCTGGCAAAGAATTTAACCTGGGTTCACCCAAGCAGCTGAGTACTCTGCTCTTTGATACGTTAGGGCTAGATAAGCGCAAATCTCGTAAAAACAAAACTGGATACTCTACCGACGCGGCCACCCTCGAAAAGCTTCAGGGCGACCACCCGGTAGTTGACGCCATTGTTGAATATCGCACCCTGTCGAAGCTGAAATCCACTTATGTAGATGCGCTGCCTGCACTGATTCGTCCGACTACCCATCGCGTCCATACCGATTTCAATCAGGCGGTGACCTCTACTGGCAGACTGTCTTCTTCTAATCCAAATTTGCAAAACATCCCGACTCGCACGGCTTTTAGTCGCCAGATTCGTCAGGCTTTTTTGCCCAAGGAAGGCTGGCAGCTAGTGGCCGCTGACTATTCTCAGATAGAGCTGCGAATTTTAGCCCACCTTAGCGGCGAGCCGATTTTACTAGAGACCTATCGCAATAATGAAGACGTTCACCGCCTGACGGCCACGCTGCTATTTGAAAAGCCAAAGGAAGAGATTACCCCCGACGAACGCCGCCTAGCGAAGGTCATTAATTTTGGGGTGATTTACGGTATGGGGGCGGCTCGATTTGCCCGTGAGGCAGGCGTTCATCGGTTAGATGCTAAGACCTTTATCGACCGGTTTAACGAGCGCTATCCGAGGGTGTTTGGCTATTTACAGCAGATGCAGCGGGAGGCGATCGCCCATGGCTACGTCAAAACCATCTCGGGCCGCCGTCGCTACTTCAACTTCTCTACTCGCTCTCTGCAAGCACTCAAAGACACCGACCCCCAAGAGATCGACCTGAGCAAACTGCGCACTAACGGCTACGATGCAGGCTCACTGCGAGCAGCGGCCAATGCACCCATTCAGGGCTCTAGCGCTGACATTATCAAAATAGCCATGATCCGTCTGCACGATCTGCTCCAGGATTATGAAGCTAATATGCTGCTCCAAGTTCACGACGAACTCATTTTTGAAGTGCCACCAACCGAATGGGACGACCTTAAACCCCTCATTGAAAGCACTATGGAGTCGGCTGTGGAGTTAGCGGTGCCGCTCAAGGTAGAAGCTAACGCTGGTAAAAACTGGATGGAAGCTAAGTAATCTCCGACCTGAAAGTCTGCTAAGCCAACGAAATCCGACTTAAACAGACAGCTGAGGTAGCAATAAAGTCAGTGAAACTACTGAGACAAAGTATCTCAAATCGGACAGTAAGAGCGAAACACTGAAACGATACGGTGGTGTTGCTCAGTAGTGTTTCAGTATCAAGGAACTCTTTAAAGCTTCCTTTAAGCTTGGCCGGTAGAGGATGACCTTGCTAGGAGGGAAAGTGCATCCTGATGATATCAAGCGCACCCCAACAGTGAGTTCATCAGCTGAAGACGTGTGGCTTGTTTTTATTCGAGAAGCTTTTTTCGTCACTACCTCTACCCAATCCAACCAAAACGCTATGAAAATTCGCCAACTTGCAGCTAGCATCGGCCTCGTTGCTACCAGTGCGATCGCTCTGTCTTCTGCTCCCGCTCACGCCTTTTCTTTTCAGACTAACTACACAGCAGCGCTCAGCGGCAAAGATGCTTCCAAAGGCGACATCTTTCTCAACTCGGTGACGCTAGATGGCGGCAAAGTCATCAACAACTTCAACTTGGTCAACGCGGCCAACATCATTTCTAACGACGCTTATACAGGCGGCAACACCGGCGCGGCTAGCTCCGACAAAGGGGATAAAGCAACAACTGGCATCAAGAAAGAAGACATTGATGTTGAAGCGATTAAGTCAGTTATGAATAATCTGAACCTCAACAACATCATCGACACTGAAGACACAGGCAGCTTCGTACTAGATCTCATTTTTTCTAAGGCTGTTGATAACATCTTCATCTGGGAGAGAGGCATGAACAGCCGCCTCGATATTCAGGCGATAGATGCTAAAGGCAATGCCATCGGCAACCTCCTTAGCCTGAATTCTAAAAACTGGAACTACGCTGGTTTTGATATTGATACTCAAGAGATTGACGGCGCTCAAAAAGTAGGCTCCATCGGCCTGAGCATGGCAGACCTGGGTCTGACTACACAGTATGTCAGCGCAGTGAGAGTCTTTAGCAGAGGCGCAGCTTACAACGGTCCCGACTTCAAGCTTGTCGGCAGCGCTGCCGACGTGCCTGAGCCTTCTGCTCTAATTGGCCTAGGAGCTGTGGCTACCGGAATCCTGGCAACTCGTCGCCGTCAGCAAACTCAGTCAGCTTCAGCAGTCTAAGTCCTCACTCTGAGAGACTTGCAACCTTAGCCTAATGGGATTTAGCCCAGTCGTTGACTGGGCTTTTTTGCTGTTGCTATGCCACCGATTCCATCCACTGAATGCACTGCTGCATATGAGCGCTCATCGCTTCAGCGCGATCATGAAAACGACGACCATGACCAGGGAGTACCCATTCAAAGGCGTAGTTCTGCGTATAGTCTGCCAGTTTTTTCATAGATTCGATTTGGCGTGACCACGAATCCCAGCAAAAGTTACGAAAAGCGTGAAGCTGGCCTAACCGCGCTGACCAGGCTAAGTGGTCACCTGTGAAAAGATATTTTCCCTGGTAAAGCAATACAGTATGGCCGCGTGAATGACCCGGCTGAGGAATAATCAACAGGTCATCATCTAAGGGCAGTGGCTCAGCGCCCGCTGGCTGAATTTCAACCGCCTGAGTATCGGCAGTGATGTCTTGCTGGTGAAGGATGCGGTCACAGCCGAAATGCCGATGAAATTTTTCGTGATCGGCGACATCATCTCGATGGGTGAGATACATGTAGCGCACGCCGCCCATCGCTTCGAGCTGTTTGACTAAGGGCGGCGTAAATCGAGGCGAATCGATCAGCACATTGCCGCCTTCGCTATCGGGACGCTGAATAAAATAGCTAGCTGCGCCGTAAGATCTTTCTGAGTGATAGCCGCAGTAAAACACGTTGTCGTCAATCTTGAGCGGGAAACGCTGCTGGATCTGACGAATGTCTGTGGGTTTTTCTTGAGTACCGATTGAGGCAGTCGGGCAAGCCAGCAAAGCCTCTAGGGCTGCCACTCGCTCCGTTTCGGTGGTGGGCTGATGATGCACTGCCGACTGACTGTCCTCGCGGCTGTAGATTTGGGGGGCTATCCACCGGCAGGTATCACAGTCAATACAGCTGCTATCGACGTAAAAATTGCCTGTGACATTCTGAGAACGTCGGTCTTTAAGATGGGCCATGGTCTGCGATATTGATTTTGACAATATCGGGTAGGGTTGATAACCCTGGGGAACAGGGATTTCTACAAGCCTAGCGTGGCCATCTTAAAATGCGTAGTCATAATGACTTTGCTTAACTTGCTGAGTCACTTCTCTATTGCTCTGCTCGAATCCATTTTTTGCACGGCTGCTCGCTGCTAATTATCTGTACGGCTCACTACTTGCGCTGATAGTGAAGGCAGCTGTCACAGGGGCCAGCAGGGTTGATGGCGCAGCGGACTAGCTCTGATCGGGCATTGTAAAGGCAGGTGATATCGCCAATTACCCAGCAGTCGTTGAGCAGCGTTCTCTCTGTAGGGACAGCAGTTTGCTTAACGTGGAGAATGGCTTTGTGCAGGTGATAGCGGCCTAGCTTGAGGTGGTACTGGTGGCGGCGCACAAGAATTTGATACGTCTGGCCGTTGAGTTCCAAGTAGGTGCCGGGCGAAAAGCTGCGGTCTAGCTTGGTCTGACTCAAGACGGTTTTAGAGTCGTCTAAAAGAATTTCGGTCGGTAAAGACTTTGGCTCCATAAATAAATACTAGCAATACTCAGGGTTAGCGACATCGACAGGCAGATAGCAAAACGCACCCCTCAACCAGTGAGGGATGCGCTGTTTAACTAAAGGCGCTTACTTTTTAGCAGCTTCCTGACGCTCTTTGGCTTCCTTGATCACGTCTTCGGCGACGTTCTTAGGGCAGGGAGAGTACTGACCAAATTCCATTGAGAACTGGCCGCGACCGGAGGTCATCGTGCGCAGGTCGCCAATGTAACCGAACATCTCGCTCAGGGGCACATCCGCTTTGACGCGCACGCCCATGGGGTTAGAAGTCTGCGACTTGATCATGCCGCGACGACGGTTGAGGTCGCCGATGACATCACCCATGTGGTCTTCGGGGGTAAACACGTCTACGTTCATAATCGGCTCCAGGATCTGCGGGCCTGCCTTGGGGAAGGACTGGCGGTAGGCAGACTTGGCTGCGATTTCGAAGGCGATCGCCGACGAATCCACCGCGTGGAACCCACCGTCTGTAAGCGTGACTTTTACATCCACCATAGGGTAGCCCGCCAAAGGCCCCTTCTCCATGCTGTTGGCAAAGCCTTTTTCGACAGCAGGCCAGAATTCACGAGGCACGTTACCGCCGGTTACTTTGGACTCAAACTCAAAGCCCACACCGGGTTCACCCGGCTCAATGGTGTAGTCAATTTTCGCAAACTGACCGGAACCACCCGACTGCTTTTTGTGGACGTAAGTGTCCGTCAGCAGCTTGGTAATCGATTCGCGGTAGGCCACCTGAGGCTTACCGACATCTACTTCCACGCCGTGCGTACGCTTGAGAATGTCCACCTTGATATCGAGGTGAAGTTCGCCCATGCCTTTGATGATGACTTCGCCGCTTTCCTGATCAGTCTCCACGTAGAAGGAGGGATCTTCTTGAACCATTTTGCTCAAGGCCATGCCCATCTTCTCGGAGCCACCCTTTTGCTTCGGCTCAATCGCAATGGAAATCACCGGATCGGGGAAGACCATTGGTTCGAGCGTAGCTGGGTTTTTCGGATCGCAGAGCGTGTGACCGGTCTGCACGTTTTTCATGCCGACAATCGCGACAATATCGCCCGCCTGAGCGGTATCAATCTCCTCGCGGGAGTTGGCGTGCATTTCCACTAGGCGACCAATCCGGTCAGTTTTGCCGGTAAAGGTATTGAGGACCGTGTCACCTTTATTAAGCGTACCGGAGTAAATCCGGGTAAAGGTGAGCGCGCCGTAGCGATCATCCATGATTTTGAACGCCAGCGCTCGCAGCGGAGCCTCGGGGTCAATTTTGGCAAATTTGCCGGTCTCGTTACCCTCCAGGTCAACCTCGGGCTGAGGTCGTACTTCAGTGGGATTAGGCAGGTAGTCAACTACCGCGTCCAAGATATTCTGCACGCCTTTGTTCTTAAAGGAAGATCCGCAGTAAGTCGGGAAGAAGGTCAGGTCACGGGTGCCCTTGCGAATGCAGCGCTTGAGCGTTTCAATGCTGGGCTCCTCGCCTTCGAGGTAGCTTTCCATCACCGCGTCATCGACTTCAATCGCCGTCTCAATGAGCGCCTCGCGGTACTCAGCGACTTTGCTCTTCATGTCTTCGGGGACATCAGTGATTTCATAGTTCATCGGGTCGCCGGAGTTATCCCAAATCCAAGCCTTCTCAGTGAGCAAATCGACAACGCCGACGAAGCTCTCTTCGACGCCAATGGGCAGCACCATCACCAGCGGCTTAGCCACCAGAATTTCCTCTACCTGCTTAACGACGCTATAGAAGTCTGCGCCTGTGCGGTCGAGCTTATTGACGTAAATAATCCGAGATACTTTGGAATCGTTAGCGTAGCGCCAGTTGGTCTCAGACTGAGGCTCAACGCCGCCAGAACCACAGAACACGCCAATGCCGCCATCGAGCACCTTTAGCGAGCGATAGACTTCAATGGTGAAATCGACGTGTCCGGGGGTGTCAATGATGTTGAGCTGATGGTCTTTCCAGAAGCAGCTTGTGGCCGCCGACTGAATAGTGATGCCGCGCTCCTGCTCTTGATCCATGAAGTCTGTGGTTGCCGCACCATCATGAACTTCACCGATCTTATGGATTTTGCCGGTGAGCTTCAAAATTCTTTCAGTGGTGGTGGTTTTGCCCGCATCTACGTGGGCAAAGATACCGATATTGCGGTAGCGGGTCAGGTCTTTCATGGTGATTCTTTATTGGAGTTCTGGAAACGGTCGGCACACCGCTTTCTGGGCGGTGCTTACAAAATGAACTGGTTATGCATCTGGCAATACTACCAACTGTTAAACATTGTAAATTACATTGCCGATGTCGTGGCAGCCGTTTTTGCTGGATGCGGTACGGATTCTACGCCCTGTAGGGTTCGTGCGGGCGCGTGCAAGCTTGCTTTTGAAGGAGCGATCGCACTGGCCCACTTTCGAGAAGTGACCGGAAAGGATGAGGGGCAATTTGAAGCGGCTAAGATGAAAAATACTTGCTTCCTGTAGCCATTATTTCTATTGCCTTTTGACGAGCAGGTGAGGGCGCAGCGGGCGGCAGCAAGCATAGAGGATTACGGTGAGGCACTGGTTTGAGGCTGTGTTTGGCGATCGCCGGGCGTATAGCGATTATTAGCAAGCCTGTGAGGACGGGCTGAGCGAGCTGAGGATTGAGATTGATTGCGATTCGCCCGCGTTTCAGGCTTTGCATTATGGCGGGGGTGGAGTGTGATCGCTATGTGTTTCACCAAGCCTATGCTCAATATGCCAATGTTAAGGAATCCTTATGCTCATTTTCTGGCTCGTGCTGATTGTCGCAGGCGTAGTATCAATTGTTTGGGGAGCAGAGACGTTCGCTGAACATCTCGGAGCAGCAGCAGTAAGATTAAGAATAAGTTCGTTTGCTCTAGCACTGTTGCTAGCAGGTGCAGAACCGGAAGAATTAGCTACCGCTGTTTCAGCATCTTTAAGAGATGCTCCAGCCATCGCTTTTGGCGATGTTGTTGGAGCAAATATTGCCATTTGCTTAGTTGCTCTTGGAGTAGGCGCAGTCGTTGCCCCTTTACCATTCAGTAATCGGGTAATGCGTTATGCCTTATTTGGATTCCCAATTGGTGTTTTAGCAACTGGTTTTATCTGGGACGGAAAAATAAACCGTCTAGAAGGGTTGCTCTTGATTGGACTCTACGTACTCTACGTGACTGGTATCTGGCTGGTGGAGCGACAACCGCCCGCGCTAGGTGAGACGAGCGAACTGATAGAAGCTAGTGAGGCATTGGATGCTGGGCAATCAAAAGGAATTCACCACCGCGCGGGGAAAGATCTGTTGTGGGTTTTAGCTGGTGTAGGAGGCATGATTTTAGGATCAATTCTGTTGGTGGAGGCAGTCCGTCGAATCAGTTCAGTTGAGGCAACCCAGACTAAGCTTGGGCTAACTGTAGTAGGTTTTGCTACGGCCTTTGAATTGGTCATTCTCGCTTGGTCAACTGCCCGCCGAGGAGCTACTGAAGCAGCCGTGGCAGGTGTAGTTGGGTCGTTTACATACAATCTAACAATGACTTTGGGTGCGGCAGCCGTTGCACGACCATTGACTATTGAAGATGCAACGCTTCTTCACTTTCCGCTATTAGCGATGTTAGGCTCACTAATTCTCGTGATTTTGCTAGCGACTTTTACAAAAACTCTTAATAAAAGGTCAGGGTACCTTTTGATTATGGCCTATCCACTCTTTGTTATCGCTCTGCTATCAATTTAGAAATGCTTAGGTCAGCTTACGAGTGGTTTAGTTGGATCAGAGGAATATTTATGAGGCATCTACAACAAGCTCTAGAGATACTCATTGAGTTCAGTGACGCTCGGGAAGCCTTCCGTATCAGTCGGGAACTCCTCAGTCACCGACGGGAGTTGTTCAGTCGCAGGCTGCGATCACTCATCCACCCACTGCACTTTATCAGTCGCACCCTGCATCAATTCCGCTTTATGCGAGTGCAATCGCTAATACGCACACTCACCATGCAGACTCCCCTATGAGCGATCGCATCCACCTCTCACTACCCAACTTCCCACGTACTAATTCAGATATCTCAAACCCCTGGCTGATTTCGCAAAACTCAACGATCTCTCCACCTGGCCAAATCTCAACCTTTCTTAGCTGATCGTCAGTGGGTCTTGGTGCTAGCGGCACCCATTCACCATCCCTAAAAACCAGCATCTCTAAAGAGTCAACCGGCCAGCGATACTCCGCGCTATTGTTGAAAACAATTTCTAGCTGTCTGGTTTCGGCAATAAACCTTGCGTGAGTTGCAGTCACTGTATTTGCTAACAAGCTACTCATTTTGGCCTTTTCTCCCAAGCGGACTTCAGTACTTTCAGTTCCTGATTAGCAATTCTGAGCGCTTTCTTTTCAAGCTTTTTATCATTGCCGCTGTCCATTAGCTCAGCTTCCTCTCCTGATATATCGATTCTGGTCTTGAACTCCGCGCTGCGAACATGGGCAGGGGAATGGTCGTGCGACGCCATGAAAAACCGAAAGCCACCTATCCTAAATATCTCGGACATGAGCTAACGCTATCTGTAAAGTATACGTTCTTGCTAAAGTCTCTGCTCTCTAATGATATAGAAGTCAATATCCATCGAGTAAGCAACACTGAAGAGTGTAGCGCGATTGCGTGGCGCGATCACTCCCTTATGAGTCAAGCAATTTGTCAAGAAAGGATAGCGGGTCGCTCATGTTTTCAGCAAAACCGAGGATATTGCGATCGCGCCACTCATACACCAGCTTCCCCTCTGCCTCAAACAAAAAAGTCGCCCCGCGATAGGTCAGATAGGTCGCATCCGGCACATAAGTTTTCCAATTACTCAGCACTTCCGTCATATTGCGCAATCTGAGCGTCGCTAGTTCAAATGGCCGCTGAAAGCCTCTGCCACCTGCCGCTTTGAACGTTTCGCCCTTGAGCGCCGGGAGGGGAGCGGCTTTGACCACTTCGTCGTCGGCGATGAGCTGCGGCGCTGACTTATCGCCGGTATAGCCCCGCAGCACTTCTTTCAGCGTACCGGGACTGCCAATGCCTGCGCACATGAGTAATAAATTGAAGTAGCCATTTTGCCGTGAGCTGAGGCCAGGAAGGTTCCAGGGTAGTCCTTTGTATAGATCTAGCTGGTTATGCAGGGCAGCGGTGGGATCTACATGCAGGTGCTCGGAAGGAAATCCGGTGTAGGTGCAGAACTTTTGTCCAGCAGGGCGATCGCCGATCCCCACCGCCCGCACTTCAATCTTCAGACTTTCCAACTTTGCTCGCTCGCGCTGCACCCACCAGGCATACTCCAGCGTATCAAAGTCACCTAGCTGCGGCCAGATGAGAAATAACGTGCGTTTTGAGGGATTGCAAGTTTCGAGCAGGGAGCCTAACTGACCATCACTGACACGCAGCAGTTGAGCCTGACTCAAAACTGAATAGATATTCATAGACCCGGTAATCGGCTGAAGAACGGTAATGCTAGGCTTCTACTATTGCAGGGAAGTAGGCGATTATCTATTCCCACAGCCCGCATTTGATCATCGTCTTTTAAGTTAGTGCTAGCGCCTGCTGCTGAGGGGAGAAGGCCCGCTCGCTTCAATTTGCCGCACTGCCGTCATTGCCGAATAGCTAACGCCCGCCGTTCCTTCTCCGGGATGCGTACTGTCGCCGACTAGCCACAGGTTGGCAATCGGCGTGCGAGTGGCGAAGCCAAACGGTCCAAAAGTAGGCACGCGCTGACCAATGCCACCGACAATGCCGCGATCGCGCCCTGTAAATGTCTCAAAGCTTCTTGGCGTCGCTGCCTCCACATGCACCAAATGCTCAGGTCGCAAGTCGAAATAGCCCTTTAGCCGAGAAATCGCCTCCTGAGTATATTTTTCTTTCATTGTCCGGTAGCCAGATTCATCGCAGTCATACCACTGCTGCACCTCTGTAAAAGAAGAGGCAATCACAGTCGCTTTGCCTGCGGGTGCGCGTCCATCGCCGGGGTGACTGACTGAAACAAAGAGAGAATTATTTTCAGCAATCGGCCCATCATAGTCATAGAGAAACTGTAGATGGGGCGGGCAGTTTGTGGGTAGCGCAGCTTGTTCTACACCTAAGTAGATAACGAACGCGCCTGAAGCAGGAGAAAGTTTTTTGACTCTCCGTTCATAGCCTTCCATTCTGTTGTCTTTGGCTAAGCGCGTCAGGTTTTGAACCGTAACATTAGCGACAACATGATCGGCTGGCTCAAACCAGGTATCTCCTTTATGGTTGGTGATCTTCACCTGAGATGGCTTGCCTTGTTCTATCTCTATCGCTTCGGCAGTGTGGCGCATGTGGAGTTCGCCGCCGTTTTGCTTGAGGGAGGTGGTGAGGCGATCGCTCAAAACCTGCATACTCCCCTTCAGGTGAAACAACCCATGCGGTGCCTGCGATACGCCCAGCGCCGTAGCCGCGTACAGCACCGCCGTCTGATCGGCTGTTGTTTGCGAATACAGCTTCAGCTGCATATCTAAAAAAGTCCGTAGCCGCCGATTGTTATACAGATCGTATCCTCTTAAAATCTCTCCGACCGTCGAAAAAGTAAATGGCACTGTCAGCAGCGTATCGGGCCTCACCGCCGTTCCGAGCTGCCAAATATCCCATAGATTGCGCGGCGGCAACACCGGCTCGCGCTGCTGAAACCGCCAGCTGTAGTCAAACAGCGCTTTCAAAAACTGCCAGAAAGGAGCGCTTCCCGGAAACTGCCGCTCTCGTTCTACCTGCCATTTCTGCGGATCGCGCCAGACATTGATCGGCTCCCGCTCTCCCGGCAGAAACACCGCGCAGGCCGGATCGCACTCACTCGCCGCAGGTAGCTCAATCCCTAGTTCATCAAAGATTTGATGATGAATGCCGCCCGACTCCAACCCGGCCACCTGAGTTGCGCCAACGTCAAACGTAAAGCCTCGCCGCTTAAAAGTTGACGCG
>JBBSNR010000007.1:0-21364 GCA_038260635.1 Phormidesmidales cyanobacterium | reverse complement strand
TCCTTTAAAGGTTTCTTCTGGGAATGCATCGGCCTGAATTTCAGCCGTCTGGCCGATTTTGATGCGGCTGACATCGGCCTCGGGAACTTCGGCAATGGCTTCTAGACCGCTGGCGATCGCCACAATCGCTGTCGAAGTCGCCGAAGTCACCTCTGAAGCGGTGGCCGTTGGCGTCACAAAGGCCCCCTCAGAGGCAAAGCGCTGGGTGACAATGCCGTCAAAGGGAGCGCGAATCTGGGTGTCATCTAGCTGAGACTGAGCGGCTGCTAGCTGGCCCTGGGCGCTTTGCAGGCGGGCTTTAGCTTGGGCGATGGTTTCAGCCTCACTGCCATTTTTCTGATCGATCAGGCGCTGTTCGGCCTCTGCGAGCTGGGCGATCGCCTGGTCAACGCCGGCGCTGGCACTACGGCTGTCACTGAGGTCGCTGTCTAGCTCGCTACGAGAAATTGCCCCTCGGTCGAAAAGGCTCTGGCTGCGGGCATTGTCTGCCTGGGCCAGATTCAGTCGGGCGCGGGCGTCGTCGAGCTGAGCGCGAGCCCCAGAGACGGCAGCTTCGGCCTGAGCAATATCTGTGGTTGAAGCGCCTCGTAGGGCTTCGTCGAGTTGGGCTTGGGCTTCAGCGACACCGGCCCGACGCTGGGTAAGCTCAGCGTCAATTTGTTCACGGTTCATCTGGGCAATGAGCTGGCCCTGGGTGACGCGATCGCCCTGCTCTACGTAGAGTGCTTGAACGATACCCGCCGATTTCGGACTGAGATTGACGGTGCGTACGGGCTGTATGCTGCCGCTAGCGGTAATCCGAACGGTGAGTTCAGTAGAGGTAACCGGGACGGTCAGTGCCTCCAGGTCGTAGTTGGGGCCACGGCCAGAGCGGGTGAAGGCGATGGCTCCGGCAGCGACTAAGCCAATCAGTCCTAAACCGATTAGCCAGGGCCAAGGACGCTTGATCCGACCGAAAAAAGGCAAACGCATGGGGTAAACGCATAGACAGGTGAGGCTTGCCAGGTGATGTTCTAGCAAGCCTCCTTCTAGGATATCGACTGTGAGCTCAGACGCCCTTAATGGTGGCTATGTTCCGCTGCTGCATGAACAGGAGTTTTCTCGGGGTGATGCCCATTGGCGTCGTGAGTATGGCCGAGTTCACCGTGACTGTGACCGGCATGGCCATTGGTGTCGTGGTTATGACCACCGTGATTGTGACCGGCGTGGTCGTGGGAGTGAGCATGGCTATGAGCAGCTAGGTCAGTGTTTCTTAGCTGCGGATTGACCGCCATCGGTTCAGCCTCTAGGAGTGCCTGAATCTGGCTGTCGGCCCAGTCTGCAACCATCTGCATAAATTCAGGATGGTCGTTGACGCAGTCCATTTGCACATAGGTGACTTCGGGATGTTTGCGCTGTAGCTGATGAATGATGTGATCGACATCTAGCAGCGTTTCATGGTTTTCGGTAGCAAAGCCAATCGGCATGAATACCAGAGAAGTCGCGCCCAGATCGATCAGGTTTTTGCCTGCCAGGGTAACGTTGGGCTGAGTCCACTCAATCAGCGGTGTGTCGTGGTTGAGCCAGCCGATGGAGATGAGCGGATACTTGTAGGTCAGCTTTTCGCGCACGGCGTCATAGAGTTTCTGGCTTTCGTCAATGCCGGAGGTGAACCCTTTTGCTTTGTGAGGGCAGCCATGGTTCATCAGTACAATGCCGGTTTGCGAAGGCAAATGGGCGACTGCAAGCTGCTTTTCAATTTTTTCTTCGACCATATCAGCCAGCAGACTGATGTAGCGATCGCGATTGTAAAAAGAAGGAATATAGCGAGTGCCTTTCAGCCAGTGCTCGCCAGTACCTGCCAGCTTGGTCAGCGCGTCGTTCACCTGCTCTACGGCGATACCGCTGGTGAAGATAGAATCGACTACCAGCAGCGGGTAGATCAAAAGTTTGCTAAAGCCTTCTGCCTTGATCGTTGCGAGTACCTGCTCGGGTAGATGCGGCGCGCAGAAGTTAAAGGCTTTGAATACTTTGACGCGATCGCCCCAGCGCTGCTGCAAACACTCTTCTACCCCTGCCCGCTGCCCTTCAAAAATAGCGTTGTGAGGAGAGATAAACTGGTCGTGCTGATGGCTCCACTCGTGCAGATCAAACACGGCCAGCAGCTTGGCCAGCGGCGGATATATCCAGGTCGGCACAGGGGCAAATTTGGCTGTCAGCAGGTTCAGCGCCTGCTCGTTGTAGTTAGCAAAGTCTTCGTAGCTTTCGACTTCGCCATAGCCCATCAGCAGAACGGCCACACGGTCGTCAGATGCGGCAGTCGAATCAGTTGGGCGCTGGGTTTGAATAGCAGTCATACAGTTGTCTCGATAGTTATCTTGGTTCTAGGTCTAGCTAATGTTTGTTATTGCGTTTTTTATGCTGGCTTACTATCTTTTGCTTGATCGCTTTTATTTAATAGCGGTTGCTTAAATATGTACAGACTCATCGAAAATGGTGATAATTAAAGATTTTTACACTCAAACTGACTCTCAGAGGGCAAAAATATAATAGCGCACTTAAAAGGTCGATGATATCGCTCTCGGGTAGAAGAAAATCTGTAGTTTTACTCGGGCAACCAACTCTACAAACAGAGCTATCGACTCTATTACAAGGCCAATTATACAGCGGTGGTAGAAAATTACCAGCCAGCCGGAAACCGCCTCTACAAGCGTTCAAAAATTTTGAAGTTATCGCCTGCTCGCTAATCAGCTGTAGACCGTATCCATTCCCGCAAATCCCTTTCTGCCTGCATTTCACTCTGCCGCGCTGCCGCCAAAAACTCATACAGCTTTGTCTTTGGCACCGCTAGAAAGGTAGGGCTCACGGCCACTTCCTCGTAGCTGTCGTCCTGCAAGCAATAGATCCGCCAAACTTTACCGTTGTATCGCCAAAATTCTGGAATGCCGAGCGCCGCATAGAGCCGCAGCTTATCAATATCGGTGTGCGTGATATCAACTTCTACAACCAGGTCAGGCGGCGGATCTTTATCTAAATCAATATCGCGTCCGGCTACCAACGGCTGATTTTGAATGTAGTAAGCATCGTCGGGCTCAGCCGACCTATCTAGAGTTTCTCGGTCTAGCGTGGTAGAGCCCATCGTTTTGAGATCCCTGCCAGACTCCACCACCAAAATCCGAATGAACAGCTCGATCAATCTCGCTGAGAACTCGTGAATCTCAAGCGGCATAGTAACTTCTAGCGTTCCTTGAGCGTAGGTAAAGCGGATGTTGCGGTCGTGGCTGAGCGTTTCTCTCAGCGTTTGATAGCGCTGCCAGTCGAGCGAGCGAAAAACAAAGCGTTTTTCGCCCACCGGCTGAGGGATAGGCTGCGAGATGAGCGGCGTTGTGCTGACCATAGCGGCACGGGATGACAAGACAGTCTCTATTGATTTTAGTCCAATCGGTATGCATTCGAGGACGGCTATACATCTTCCCAGAGCCGTCTTCTGGGCTTTCCTCGCAGGCGCTGGTGGGTGTCTCGCAGCAGGGCAGGAATATCTAGCTGCTCGGGGCAGCGCGGTAGGCAGTCGCCGCAGTCGGTACATCTGTCGCCCCGCCGCCCCGGAAACCAGTGCCCCGCTTTTTCAAACATGCCATAGCGATACTGGCCAAAATCGCTCATACCATAGGCCACCGCCAGGTTACGCAGCCGCAGCACTTCTGGAATATTGATTACTTCCGGGCAGGGCAGGCATTCGTGACACTGGGCGCAGCGATCGCTTCCCAGCTCTTCTTGCTGGCTTTGATCTAATCGATTGATCGCCTGCTGCTCAGCAACGCTCAGCGGTCCATCATTACCGGCGACCATTAGCGGCCAGTCCAGCTCCGCCGGTATCGCCGGGCCAAGGCTAAGCGTGGTGATGCGCGGGTCGCTCAGCAGCCAGCGGTAGTTGAGCAGCAGCGGGTCAAAGGGCGCACACAGCTCCTCAAGTCGCGCCGGAGGGGTGTAGAGCATCCCTGCTTTGTCGGCTGGGGAGATGATAAAAATGCCCATGTCTTGCCGATGAGCCTGCTCTATGGCGGGCGCATTGCGCTGAAAAAAATAGCTGTAGTGCAAATTGACAAAGGCAAAGGCTTGAGTGGCGATCGCCGCTTGAATCACATCCAGCGGCCCGTGGGTCGAAAAGCCCAGATGCCGGATGCGACCATCGGTTTGAGCGCGAGCGATCGCCGCCAGCATATGAACCTGCACCCACTCCAAATGAGCTGCCGTATTAATGCCGTGAATCGCCAGACAGTCCAAATAGTCAACGCCCAACTGAGCGAGCGAATCGTCTATCGCCCGATCAATTTGATCGCCTGTGAGTGTGGGCGTGAGCTTACTCGTGATCACCAGCCGGTCACGCGCCTGAGCCGATAGAGCCTGACCGATGTAGCGCTCGCTGTGGCCATAGGCAGGAGCCGTCTCTACATGGTTAATGCCCTGATCTGCCGCCGCTGTCAGCACGTCATTAGCTGCCGCCGCTGATGCAAATCGCATCGTGCCCAGAGAAAAGACAGACAGCCGCAGCTCAGTTTTACCAAATCGGCGTTGGCGAACCCTTTCCCCTGGAAAATCACGCATTGGCCACTCTATATAGAATGGCCCCGCTCGGCAAAGTCGGCGGGGCTAATATCGGAGAGAAAGGCGTGAAAGGCTTCTTTTTCGGCGGCATCAGCCTCCTGGTCAACCGGCATGGCGGCATCTACCACCACCTCCTCCATCACCCAAATCGGCGCATTCACCCTCAGCGCTACCGAAATAGCGTCGCTGGGTCGCGCGTCTAGCTCCTTTTTTTTCTTGCCTCTGCCGACTGTCATCACCGCGTAAAAAGTGTTGTCTCGCAGGGCGTGAATGACCACCCTTTGCAAAGTCATGTCCCAGGCAGTGAGCAGGTTAACCAAAAGGTCGTGAGTCATGGGACGAACCGGGGTCTCCCCTTCTAGCACCGCGTTAATGGCCCTGGCCTGCTCAGGGGAAATAAAAATAGGTAGCTGCCGCCGCTGCGAGCCATCTCGCAGCAAAACGATTGGATTGCGACTTCCCGCATCGACCGCAATCCCAGCAACAGTCATCTCAATCATCGCCTAGCCCCTTAGATTCGCCAGAGAAACCCGCACTCACCAAACGCATACCCAGCAGACCTGTCACCTCATACGCTCAAAAGCCTTTAAACAATCTTACTTTCAGGTAACTTTTAAATCAGTATCTGTTAATTCAGCTAATTTGACGCTAGCTTAGCCACGCTAAAATCGAAGAGGAGCTACTAGCCACCGTGACAGCGGGTGAAGCCGCACAGCAAATTTTTATATAGTCTAGGCTAAAGCGATTCCTAGTAGAATTCAGCTTAAGATAAGAAATCTTTATCGAAACTTAGAATAGCCGCAGTGCTGTCGGTTGGGCGCTGTCAGCTGGTGGGATGAAATGGAGCGGTGATTGCTTGTGTTTACAGGATTAGTTCGGAGTCTGGGCCAGCTACAGCACTTAGGCCCGTATCAGCTCAAGATTAACTGCCCTACTGCTAGCGATCCAATTTTGCAGGGGATCGCACTGGGCGACAGCATCGCGGTTGACGGCGTTTGCCTGACGGTCGAAAAAGTCCTCACGCAGGGCTTCATTGCTTCGGCCTCGCCCGAGACTTTAGATAAATCGACGCTGGGCAAGGTGCTAGACAACGGCAAGGTCAACTTGGAGCCTTCGCTGCGGGTCGGCAGCAAAATCGGCGGCCATTTTGTCACCGGCCATGTGGACGGCATCGGCCAGCTAGATCGCGCTGAGCGGGTGGCCAATGCTTGGGAGATTAGCTTCAGGCAAGTCAGCCCTCGGGTTGCTCGCTACATTGTCAATAAGGGCAGCGTGGCGGTCAACGGCATCAGCCTGACGGTAGCCGACTGTAGCCAGTCAGGTGACTGGTTTTCTACCGCTGTGATCCCGGTTACCTACGCCGAGACTAACCTACAGTTTTTGAATCCTGGCGACTGGGTGAATCTGGAGGGCGACGTGCTGGGTAAGTATGTGGAGAAGTTTATGGGCGATCGCACCCTCAGCCCCGATCCTCTCGAAGTCGACACCCGCGAACCTTCAGAAGATCTGTCTATGGCATTTTTTGCAGAGCACGGCTATTTGTCTTGATTCTCGATCCAGCTTAAGGGCAGTACAGCGTCTCGCGAGTGTCTCTACCTGTGACCGGGTTGGTGCCACTAGCGACTTCGCACAGCATGTTGTTTACCCGAGGATCAAACAGCACGTCTGTAAAATCGGCACCTTCTATATCGGCCTCATGAAAGTTAGCGCTGATTACATAAGCGCCTTCTAAAACGGCATCTTTGAGGTTTGCTTTGATCAGCGTCGCGCCATCTAAGGTTGCGCCCCGCAGATTGGCACCCTCTAAATTAGCCCGGTCAAGATGGGTCGTAAACAGCCGCACCCCCTGTAGGTTTGTGTGGCTCAAGTCTGCCTCTGTCAGGTCAGCTCTGGTGTAGTCATTGTCAGTGAGATCTTGCCCTGAAAAATCTTGCTGCCGTAAGTTTTTACGATCAAAATTGGTGGCATAGGCAGCTTGACCATCATTGATAGCGCCAAGCGTTAGCCCTAATACCAGCATCAGGATCGTCGCGATTTGCCAGAGATGCCGTGTCTGCTGCTTGGCTGCCGCCCCGCTGCCCTTAAGAACCTGTTGAATTTTTGTCATCTGCTGCCTGTGCTGCGTAACCGTAAAGCCAATCCTACCGAAGAAGAGGGATCACCTATCAAGTATTCAGCAGATTGACACAATTGTAGGTGAGACCTCAGGAGGCAGAAGACAGTATTCAGAATTACGACTGTCTCCTGCCTCCTGTCTGCTACTAACCAAAAAACGGCTTACCCAGCTCCTGCAATCGGTTGAGAATAGGCCGCTGCACATTCAGGAAAGTGCGAGCGCAGTTACGGCCTGGCATCCCTGAAATAGCACCGCCGGGATGGGTGCCTGCACCGGTTAAAAAGAGTCCGTCAATGGGCGTTGTGTAGTTGGCAATTTCTGGCAAGGGACGGAAAAATACCATTTGGTCGAGCGTCATATCGACGTGGTAGTAATTGCCTTTGTAAGCGCCGAGGCGATCGCCCAGCTCAGCCGGACTCTCCACATTTCTGGCGATAATCGACTGCTTAATGTTCGGCGCGTAGTCCGCAAACTTGTCCAGGACCCGATCAGCCACTTTATTCTTCAGCTCATCTGTCCAGCCTGTGCCCGCATAGCCTGTCCCCTCAGCACCATTGATCTGATACGGCGCAAAAAACTCCACCCAGAGCGTGTGCTTGCCCTCAGGGGCCATACTCGGGTCGCGCATAGTCGGCACCACTGCATAAAAGGAAGGATCGTCGAGCGGAATATTGCCAATGGCAGGTTCCTGGTGGGCGATTTCTACCTGCCGCACCGAATCGGCAATTAAAACAGAGCCAATCAGATACTCATCTCTATGGTTGTGATGCTCAAAGCGCGGCGCTTCTGAGAGGGCGCAGTCAATTCTCAAGATGGTTTCGTTGTTGTTGACAATTCTTCGGTCTAAGCGCTCTCTGAGATCTTTGTCGACAGCGGCCACATCGCCTGCATCCATGAGCTGTAAGAAGACTCGCTTGGCGTCAATATTAGAAATCACGCCCAGCTTTGCCCGATATTCGCCGCCGCCTTCTACCTCAACGCCAACCGCGCGTTTGTTGTCAACTAGCACCCGCTTCACATTTTGATCGGTGAGAACAACGCCGCCTTTCGCTTTCACCAGGTTTAATAGGGACTGCACCAGCGCCCCGGTGCCGCCTCGTGGCCTAGCCATACCCGGATTGTGCCGCATCGACATCATCATGCCGCCGACTGAAATGGTTTTTTGCGAAGGGGGCGCGCCAAATTCGGAGGCAAGCCGGGCCAGCGGCGCTCTGATAAACTCCGAGTCAAAATACTCTTCTAATAGGTCTTTTGGGCTAGTCAACATCGTCCGAATCAGGTCGAGTGACTTGTGAGGGCCGCCAAGAATGCTCAGCAGATTTTGAATGCTTTTAACGTCGTAGTTGCCTAGAATGTCAAAAATGGCCTGAGGCGGCGCATTGAATACGGGCTGAATCGCTTTGGTGAAGCGCTGCCAGAAGTCGATAAATTCTTCATATTTTTGGGCGTCACGGCGGTTGAACTGAGCAATTTCTGCGCAGGTCTTTTCGAGCGAGCGATGGGACAAGAAATATTTGCCATCAGGGTGCGGGCAAAACACGGTGGGATCGCAAAACAGGTACTCTAAGCCGTATTTTTTCAGCTCCAGCTCCTTGACGACGGGGCCTAAGTGAATAAATTCATGGTCGATAGCGCAGCGGTTAAATTTAAATCCGGGAGCGGCTTCCGGCAGGGTTTCTTCAGTCGTGGCCGCGCCTCCTGGAATCGAGCGTTTTTCGAGCAGGGCAACGCTGTAGCCCGCTTTTAGTAAGTAAGCAGCGCAGACCAGACCGTTGTGCCCGGCTCCAATAATGACAACATCGTAAGTTTGCATGGCGAAGGCTTCCTGAAAAGGGAGAAGAGCAGGCTGACAGCCGCTTATTCTTTCTTAACAAAAGCTTTTCACCCAGCAGTCCGTCGCAGTACAGATATGCTACGAACCGTTAGACGGTGGTTTTGAGCCAATGACGCTGAGCAGGCTGGTCGTTTGCACGATACTCAGCTGTGGCTCTCATCGAACTGAATGTTGAGCTGGGAGCGATCGCGCACCTGGCCATTCCCCATACTCAGCCCGCTGCTCAGTTCGCTGGTGCTGGGCGACTGACGGGGCCCACTGACCGGGTAAATAGTATTGAATCGATTGAAGTCGATAATGCGCCTACCGTGTGAGCCAGTCAGCAAAATATCGGCAAAGCGATAGTCCCAATAGACGTTTTCGGCTTTGAAGGTGTGGCGAGCGTGAATGGTCTGGGCCAGGGTTTCATCTAGACCCGTCAGCGTGACAATGATTTCAGCGCGATCACGTTTTAGCGTCTCTACCGTATCGCCATCTAGCAGTCCGCCCGGCATGATCTGATGCATCGCCGTCCACGATAAGCTGAAGACCGGGGTGTGCGATCGCGTCAGCGAAACATCGTGAAATCGCCGCATAAACTCGCCTTCAATGCTGTACTCATCGCGCACCAGCGTCACCCACAGCTGAGCTTCTAAGATGTAGTTTTTACGCTTATTAGCCGTGCGAAACATCAGCGTTGGCACGCCATTAAAAGGTGCAATCACGGCCACATCGCTAAAGAGGATGCGCGCTGTTGGCAGAGAAAACCGCGCGAACACGAGCCCCGTCGTCGTCGCAATAAAAAACAGACTCACCAGCGCCTCAACAACGACCAGTGAATGCGCGTACAGATTGGTGGGATACATCGCACCATAGCCGATGGAGGCCATGGTTTGTACGCTAAAGAAAAACAGCTCTAGAAAGTACTCTGGCTCATTCTCTCCGACGGTGGCAATGCCGCCCCCCACGCTGTAGGCCAGGGCAAATAGCGCATTCACCAGTAGATAGAGGACGCAAGTGAGGCTGACAAAAGCTGGCCACGGCATCGTCAGCAGCAGATGGTACAGATCGTCCCAGTAGGAGTGCGGGTCGCCGATCCGCTCGATTTCTGGATAGGCGCGATCGCCAATAAAAAAGCGTTTTGAGGCGCGTCGAAGCTGAGGCCGAAACATGGTCTCTCCTGAAGCAGATGCGTTAAGCAAAAAAAATACTGCGCGATTAGCCCTTAAGCGTGCCAATCTTCGCAAGCCGGGTGGCAACGTCAGGTTGCTGCCACAGTTACTCTATTCGATGGCACCCTGGGGACTGCTGGCAAAGCCGCAGCTTATTCTAAAGATAGCAACTGCGCCTAGTTTGTTACAGGCAGACTGTATCTTGAAGTCAACTTCAGTGACCATACTGAGACAGAACGTCCATAGTTTGGCGCGCCAATAGGTGATAATGACTAAAATCCAACTGGAGCCTTGAAGTCACTACAAAATTGGAGTCACTATGAAGCAGCTTGCTGTTCGCAGTTTGGGCTGGGGCGTCGGCATCATTGCCCTGTCTCAGCTACCCGCGCTTGCTAGCACCCCACTCGCCAATCAGACAACCGCTGCTCAAACGGCAGTAGGGCAAACGCGAGCCGCCGTCGGTCGCACCTGGTCTGAGCCTCAGCTGCTGGCTGTCGCGCTGAGCCGCCGCACGCTGCGGGTAGGAGACTCTGGCGCAGATGTCCGCAGCCTACAGCTTTTTCTGGGTCGCAACGGGCTTTATCCTTTCCCGGTGGACGGGGAGTATGGCCAGGAAACCGCTAATGCCGTAGCGACCTATCAGCGCATTCGCGATCTGCCCGCTACCGGCGTCGCCAATGAAGAAACCCTCTCCGAGATGGAATTTGACTTTTTACCGGCAGCGGCTCAGCCTACGGCGGCGACTCCTGCCTCAAATCGGTCAACCGCTTTACTCTCAGGTAATTTGGCCCCCGGCAGTAGTGGCAGCGATGTAATCGCCTTGCAGCAGCGCCTCAATAACTTTGGCATTCCTGTCTTTGTCGATGGCGTGTACGGGTTTGAGACCCAGCAGGCCGTGCGCACCTATCAGCGGGTGCAAGGGCTCAATGTGACTGGCAATGCCGATAATGACACCCTTGAGAGCATGGGGTTTGAAGCGCCTAACTATCCCTATGTTGCCGCTGTTATTGCCGATGAATCTGAGCTGGCTAGCGTAAGGCGATTTTTCCCTGAGGCCTATATGGATCGCAATCGACGAGGTCGGTTTATCAATATTGGCAGCTTTGGCGATCGCTTTCCCGCTGAGGCCCGCGCCGACGCCGCCACCGCTCGGGGCTTTTCGACCCGTGTGCTCTATCGCTAGCTAACGGGCGCTAGGCCGACCAGATCGCCTCGGCGTCCATCCTCAGCGCATAGCCCAATCGCATCAGCGCGCTCCAAGCGGACGTGGCGTGGCTGGCAGTCATCTCTGATTGATGGATGCGGGCACGTGTCAGATAGTCGTAGTACAGCTCCTGCACTCGGTAGAGCGCCAGCGGCAGTCTGAGCTGGTAGCCCAAGGCAATCAACCGCTCCAAGCCCTCAACTGCCGTCTCTAGTTTGCGAGGATCGTCGGGCGTAGCCATCTGCAAAGTTTGGGAGAGCCCTTGCCAGATCAGCCGCTCTAAAATTGGCTGGCTGCCAGGTAGCTTTAGCTGACAGCAGAAGTGATGCGCTTCTGTAGCGATGCCTTCTAATTCGGCAATCCGACCGACGGTAATTTTTAGCAGATCGCCGCCGGGCTCGGTGATGTCTTGTTCTAGGGAGCGAATAATCTCTTGGGCTCGGTGGCTCAGGGTAATATCGGCTGCCACCTGAAGGGCTTGCGGGACGGCAATGCGATCGCGATGAAACGCCATTAGCACCCCGTAGTTTTCACGGTACACCTGCTCATAGAGCTGATCGAGCCGTTGCATCGTCTCCTGGCTGAGCTGCTGCATAATCCGATGACGCTCCTCGGCAAACAGATCCTGTAGCGTGTAGGTCTGGCCAAACTGCTGATTAATCGCCAGCACGCTCTGGGCAATACTCGTACTGCTAAAGGCCGCGATCATGGCAGCTTTGGCTTTGCTATAGGCCGCCCGGCTGGGAAACGCCTGAATACCGCAGTGAAAGTCCCAACCGCCTAAATGCAGCACCGCAAAAGCTAGCGTTGTTTGGTCTTGAGTCATCGCCGAAATTACCTGCACCTGCCCTATAGCTAGCGTCAGCGCACCCAAGGGCTGCTGATAGTAGTCCTGACGGCGCAGCGTGTAGCAGTAAAGCGGCTGCTCTGCCCGGTAGGTATTAAACAGTGAGCCCATGGCGTAGTGAGCACCGACCTGCTCCAGGCTTACCCGAGCGGGCAGTACCTGTTTGAGATAGACGCCAGCGCCGGTTTCAAAGTGCTGGACGTTGCTCGGCGCTTGCTCCAGCCGTCCGATGAATTCTGCCTCTAAATCGATCCCCGATACGGCTTCAGCGAGTTCTATCGCTCGGGCGGCGTAGCGCAAAATCTGGGTGCCCTCAGGTCGCGAAATCTCGTCAAAAAACCAGCCGCAGCTGGTGTACATCAGCAGGGCATGGCGCTGCATTTCTAAAAGTCTGAGGGCTTCTGTGCGCTCGGCGCTGGTCAGCGGATGCGGCTGGTGCTTGGTGAAAAACTGGTTGAGCGATCGCGCCGTGCGATCGCCCACCACGCTGATATAGTCGTTGCGAGCTTCCCAAGGATCTTGAAGCAGGTCAGCGCTGGCCTTTTCATAGATGCGGCTGAGGCGATCGCGCAGCCAGTCTAAAGCGGCTCTTAAAGGGGCTCGCCACTGCTGCTGCCAGCCACCACCGCCGCCACAGCCACAGTCCCGCTGCCAGCGGTCCACACCATGAGAACAGCTCCAGGCCGTAACCGGTTTGAGCTGCACCTCCCAAGTGGGGGGTTGCAGACTCAGATAGTGGGCGTAGCTGGTCACCTGCCAGCCCCGTGCTGGGAATTCAGTAGTTACCGCATAGGCGAGAGTTTTTTCGGTGCCCTGACGATGGTGGCCAAAGGTTTCACCATCGGTCGCGACTGAGATCAGCTGCGATCGCTCCTGATCATCATTCCCCTGGGGATCAAAGGGGTGCGGCTGCTCAGCCTGGTTCCCTGTTGATCTGACGGCCCCAGCGAGCCGGTCGGCAAACTGCTGTGAGGAGTGCAAAATATCGTCAAACCCCATGTCGCCAGAAATGGGGCCATCGTAAAAGAAAATATCTATGTAGTTGCGGCCATTGGGCTGCATCGGCAAAAAACAGCGGTAGGGCCTTCTGGGATCAATTTCGCCCTGGCCTACCGCCTGCCAGTCGTCGTAGCCATCGTCCCGGCCAAATCGCCGACAGCGGGCAGCCTGAGAGGGTGCCAGCACAATGAACCGAATGCCTTCACTGATCAGCACTGCCAGAGAGTCATTGTCTACAGCTGTCTCAGCTAGCCACATGCCCTCAGGATCACGGCCAAACCGGCGCTGAAAATCGGCAATTCCCCAGCGAATTTGGGTGATTTTATCGCGGTGATTGGCCAGCGGCAAAATGATGTGATTGTAAGCCTGGGCGATCGCATTGCCATGCCCTAAGCTGCGATCGCAGCTGCGCCGATCGGCCTCTAAAATGCGCTGATAGGTCTCTAGATCGTGACGCTCCAACCAGCTCATCAACGTTGGGCCAATATTAAAGCTAATGTATTCGTAGTTGTTGACAATGCGAACCACCTCGCCCTGGTCATTGAGGATACGGGCAAAGGCGTTGGGCCGATAGGACTCGTGCAAAATTCGCTCATTCCAGTCGTGAAATGGAGCCGCACTCGGCTGACGGCCAACCACATCTAAAGAGGGATTTTCTCGGGGCGGCTGATAAAAATGCCCGTGAACGCAGATATATACCCCTGTGGCTGCCGATTGAATAGGCTCATCCACGCTCTCCACAGTAGAGATTGACTGAGGCTTAATCATAAATTGTCAAAGGTTGAGAAATGAAGCGATAACAGCTTTTAGGGACGAGCTATTTCGCAAACTGCCAGCGAAACTACCGGCAAAATTATCAGGCGAAACTAGCGCCAGTGTAACTGCATATTTCTAAAAAATAAAGGAAACTTTATGAACTCATCTCCTCTGAGCGCCCCCGCTGAGACAGTTACCTTAAGCGGCACGGTTGTCTCTGGCCACAGGGTCGCTTCTGGCCAAGCTTCAGACAGCCCTTATCCCAAAGGGACAATTGAGATGCAGATGCCCTATTTCCGAGCACTTGGCGTTGATCTTTCACCCTTTTACGCAGGCACCTTGAACGTCTCTATTGCGCCCTACCGCTTCAAACTGAGGCCTCAGCAGACCCTTTCTCAGGTCAAGTGGTCGCCCGAACATGCTGCTGAGAGCTTTTCGTTTGTGCCTATTAGCCTCACCTGGCAGCAGCAGCAATACAGCGGCCTGGTTTACTACCCTCACCCCGAAACTAAAATTAATCACTTCCAAGATGCCGCTGTTTTAGAGCTGTTACTACCACCATTAGCCGGGATCACTGACGGGTGCCGGGTTACATTCACAGCGCCAGCTAGCGAACTTATAATAGAGCAGTAGCCTTCACTCCTTCACTTCAGGACGCCATGACGCAGCCCGATCTCGATACCCTTGCTCAGCAGCTGGAAACCGGCGACCTTAAAGATCGCAAGCTGGCTTTGGCCGCGCTGCGCGATATCCCTGCTGAGCAGGCTGTTCCTTTGATCAAAAAGGTGCTGAATGATAAAAATGACCAGGTGCGCTCGATGGCCATTTTTGCGCTGGGGATCAAGCAGACAGATGAGTGCTACGACCTGCTGATCAAAATTTTAGAGAGCGATCCCGACTACGGTATTCGCGCCGACGCCGCTGGTGCGCTTGGCTATCTCGAAGATCCCCGAGCTTTTGATCCGCTAGTGCGGGCTTTTTACGAAGATGTTGACTGGCTAGTGCGCTTTAGCGCGGCGGTATCTCTGGGCAATCTCAAAAATCCTGAAGCTCATGACGCTCTGATTTCGGCGCTAGACAGCAAAGAAGTGGTGATTCAGCAGGCGGCGATCGCCGCCCTCGGCGAAATTAAAGATATCTCTGCCATTGACAATATTCTGGCCTTTGCCCAATCAGACGATTGGCTGGTGCGTCAGCGCCTAGCTGAAGCTCTGGGCAACCTGCCTAGCGAAAAAAGTATCTCTGCCCTGCGCTACCTGGCCAAAGACGAACACTCCCAGGTGGGTGAAGCCGCTCAAATTTCGTTAGAACGCTTGAGCGATCCCCAAGACGATTCTCAAAACGCTCAGACAGCCTCCTAGAGAATTGATCGCCATCTGGGTACTATAGCGCCAAACACAGTGCTATTTTATACAACCCATGATTGATCGAGATTTGGTTCCATCTGGTCAAGCGACCCCTTTTATCAGGTGGTCTTGGGCGCTGCTAGGATGCAGCTGCCTAATGATAGGCAGCCTTTACTTAGGGTTGGTCAATCTGAGTGCTCCTCAGCTCAACACTGCCAATACAGACGCTGTCGAATCAGGCAATACGACGCCTTAGCACGGCGTCAAATCCTGTTCATACCCCCGAACTTTTAGGAGTGAACCTTGCTATCCCTGTAGAGCGCTCCGCTTGTAATGAGCGCTCTACCAAAGGGCTGTCAGCGAAAGTGCTCAGTGGATATGAGCTATTCCATCCATTCGGTGTGGAAGAAGCCGTCTTTATCAAGACGCTCATAGGTGTGAGCGCCGAAGTAGTCCCGCTGGGCCTGGGTGAGGTTTTGCGGCAGACGGCTGCGGCGATAGCTGTCGAAGTAGTCTAGCGAGGCGCTGAAGGCGGGTACCGGAATCCCCACTTTGGCCGCTGTCGCAATCACTTCGCGCCAGGCGCTCTGCCGGTCCAGGATGGTTTGCTTAAATTCGGGCGCTAACAGCAGGTTGGGCAGTTTACTATCCTGGTCATAAGCGTGCTTAATTTTGTTTAAGAAAGCCGCTCGGATGATGCAGCCGCCCTTCCAAATTCGGGCCGTTTCTCCCAGGTCTAAGCTGTAGCCATTGAGCTCAGAAGCCTTGCTGAGCAAATCCATGCCCTGAGCGTAAGAGCAGATTTTTGAGCAGTACAGCGCATCGCGAATTTTGTCGACAAACGCTTTGGCGTCGCCGTCAAAGCTAGCGGACGGGCCAGTGAGCTGAGGCGCGGCAATTTCCCGCTCTTCTTTAATCGCGGACATAATCCGCGCATTCACGGCGGCGGTAATGGTGGGAATGCTGACGCCAATGTCCAGTGCGCTCATCACCGTCCAGCGACCGGTGCCCTTTTGCCCGGCTTTATCAACAATCAGCTCGACTAGGGGCTTGCCGGTCTCATCGTCCATTTTGGTGAAGATGTCGGCGGTAATCTCGATCAGGAATGAATCGAGCTCTTCGGTTTTATTCCACTCTGCAAAAATTTCGTGGAGTTCTTTGTGACCTAGCCCTAGCACATTCTTAAGCAGGTCGTAGGCTTCTGCAATCAGCTGCATGTCGCCGTACTCAATGCCGTTGTGTACCATTTTCACAAAGTGACCGGAGCCGCCCTGCCCGATGTAGGTAACGCAGGGGCCGTCGTCTACCTGAGCAGCAATCTTAGTGACGATGGGTTCAATCGCGTCGTAGGCGGCTTTACTGCCACCGGGCATCAGGCTAGGGCCGTTGAGCGCGCCTTCTTCGCCGCCGCTGACGCCCATGCCAATGAAGTTAAACCCGGCTGCTTCCAGATCTTTCACTCGGCGCTCGGTGTCCTCATAGAGAGAGTTGCCGCCGTCGATAATCATATCGTCCGGGTCTAGCAGGGGTTTGAGCTGCCCGATCACCGCATCTACCGGCTTACCGGCCTGTACCATCATCAAGATTCGTCGAGGTTTTTCTAGAGCAGCGACAAATTCCTCTAGGGAATAAGCTGCTACCACGTTTTTACCCTCAGCGCGGTTTTTCATGAAGGCGTCGGTTTTCTCGCGGGAGCGGTTGTATACCGCAATCGGAAAGCCGTTGCGCTCGATATTTAGCGCAATATTCTCGCCCATGACCGCTAGGCCAATTACACCAAAACTCTGTGCCATAAACTCTCCATTACTTAGTCTTTTGTATAGCTATTTTGGGTAGCTATCTGTATTCGGTCTGACAATCGAGTGTTAGACCGAACCTCAGAGGCTGCTAAGACTTTAAACAAAGGTGTCAGTTTTTCCTATTAAGGAGAGGGAAAGTTTTTGGCCAACGGTAGAATCTATGTCTATAGGCTTACTGATAGTATCTGCCCTGAGGGTAAGTGGCCCGGTTGGGAAAGAGGGCTTGCAGGGCGGCCTGGCGCTCGGCTGGGGTTTCTCCGGGGCTGAGATTCCACAGGGTTTCGTAGAAGAAGAAGGAAACGCCCGCAAAATTGCGATCGCGCACCGCTTCTACTTGCTCAGCAATCTGCGCCATTGGCACCGAGCGCCCTCGCAATCCGCTCAAAATGCCGATGCTGGTCGGCACATGGGTTCGAGCAAAGTCAGCTGCTTCTTGACCCATCTCCCAGACAAACCGGCCTAAGTCAGTGCGATAAAGCTGAATGATGATTTCCTCGGCGTAGCCGCGCTTGACCCAGGTGTCCCAGTCTTGCAGGTAATACTCGTAGGCGAATTCGTGGGGATTGGGGGAGACAGACATAACCGCCCGAGAGCGATAGGTCTTGAGCGTGGCAAAGGCCTGGCTCATAAATCCGGTGATCTTATCGGCTCGCCAGCGCGTCCACTCCGGGTCTTGAGCATCTTCGGGTGGGAGCTGACCGTCATGCTCCTGCTGATACAGATTTACCGTATAGGGGTCGTAGCCGTAGGTGAAGGGCAGCCCCATATGGTCATCGACCTGGAAGCCGTCAATGTCGTAATTGGCGGCTAGTTCAGCCATCAGCTCTAAGATGAACGATTGGACTTGCGGATGGAAGGGATTGAGC
Source organism: Phormidesmidales cyanobacterium (assembly GCA_038260635.1). Taxonomy (GTDB): domain Bacteria; phylum Cyanobacteriota; class Cyanobacteriia; order Phormidesmidales; family Phormidesmidaceae; genus Phormidesmis. Next base: position 3,862 of record JBBSNR010000007.1, on the reverse strand, counting down.
CAAACTCGCTCGTGGTCACCCTCGGGGGTGATAAAGCTACCGTCCTGCTTTTGGGTGAGCCAGTCAGGATGGCGGATGGCTAAGGCTGAGTCGGCGGGGGCCATGAAGCCAAATTCAAACCAGGGGATCACTTTCAGGCTGCGGCTGTGGGCAATTTCTATCAGCTCTTTGAGCATGTCGCGATCGCCCTGCGCTGCCTCCAATGATTCCTGTCTGCCAGTAAATTCCAAATCGGGATACAGTCCCTGCCGGTAGCCAGTCACTCGTTCAGCCACCTGACTGGGAAACAGCGTGTAGCCCCAGTTCCAAACGGTCGGATACACCGTATTGAAGTTGAGATCTGCCAATTTGTTCAGGGCAGGTTCTAGCGTAGCGCGGGAGAAAAGCACGTTACTGTCGATATTGGTCAGCCAGACGCCGCGTAGCTCATTGGAGGGAGCCCTGACGGCAGGCGGTGGATTGAAAGCCACCACATTTTCATCGGGGACGGTCGCCACTGTCCGCGTATCCAAACTGGCCCGACAGATAAACGATGCCCCCTCAGCGAGGGTCACATTTCGGCGCGGACGCAGCTGTAGCGAGGCGTTAGTAGCCCCTTCTGCATCGACCACATAGCCAGCTGCTAGCGCCGCTGCCACCCCTTCTCGGGCACTCTGGGGAATCAGCAAGGCATCGCGAAACGTAGCGGAAAGGGTGCGGGTGGCATCAGCCTGATAGGGGGTCGCTGACCCCGAGGTAAGAATAGCCAGCGCTTGAGCCCGGCTGACCGACTGCTGCAAGCGAGCATCTTTGCCTAGCGCGGCTATCAGCAGCGCTTCTGTCTCAGAACTGGCTTCATCAAAAGTGAGCCCCAAGGCTTCATTAGCCGCCGCAAACGCGCCAGGAAATGCCTTGAGTACAGCGTCAGCAAATTCGGTCTGGGTCAAAGAACTGCTCGGGTAGCGGCTGTTAACCATGCGCTGGTCAAATACTCGCTGGGCCACTAGCGACTGAACGCAGGGCTCGGCCCAGTGACCGGCAAAGCCAGTCGTGATGGCCTGCGCCTGATTGAACCCAAACTGACTGAAGCTTCCCAGCAGCGCCGAACAAAAAATTCCCAATAAAAACGCTATCCCTACCTGCCTGCGCCGCCTGTGCCCCATTGCCCTTTACCCTCCGCTAATTTTAGCTTTATAGCCTTTGTCTATCAGCAAGGAGACGAGCTTAGCAGCGTGTTCTCCCTGAATTTCGACTGTGTTCTCTCTGACCGTACCACCCGAGCCACACTGGGCCTTGAGCTGCTTGGCCAGTGCCTCAAGTGTCTCGGGCCGATGGGTAAATCCGCTGATAATCGTGACGCTCTTACCTTTGCGCCCCTTGCGAGAGACCTGTACCCGCAGGTCTTGCTGACTGGGCGGTAGATCCGGAACGGCCCTTTCGGTCGCGGCTGAGGCGGTGCCAAATTCTGAATAGACCACTCGGTCGGTCGCCTTTTGACCTGTGCGTTTCTTTGCCATAAGTTTGAGGCTATAAGTTTGAGTAACTCTTGAAATCTCACAAGAGCAAGTTTACTGCCCCGCAGAGGGAATGTCTTTGCTTGTGCTATCGAGTAAGTTAACTAGGCGTGTGTTTTGCTCGCAGCCGATTCTTCGGCATTTCCTTTTTTGCTGCCTGTAACAGGAGACAACCGCTGTGGTTCCGATTCGTGATGACAATCCCATCACTATTACGCCTTACGTCACTTATGGGCTGATCGCCCTGAACGTATTGGTGTTTCTCTACGAGGCGACGCTGAGCGCCCCCAACTTAGAAACTCTATTTGAGACGTTTGCTGTCGTACCTAGAGACTTAAGCACCAGCTTTCATACGGGCTTTGGTGCGCCGCATATTTCTGAGTGGGGAACGCTGCTCAGCGCTGAATTTTTGCACGCGGGCTTTTTCCATGTGGGGGGCAATATGCTCTATCTGTGGGTGTTTGGCAATAATGTGGAAGATCAGCTGGGGCACCTGAAGTTTTTGCTTTTCTATTTGGTGTGCGGCGTGCTGGCTTCGCTCTGTCAGTGGTATATCGCGCCAGATTCGACGGTGCCTTCGCTGGGGGCAAGTGGGGCGATCGCTGGCGTCATGGGCGCGTACATTTTCCGTTTTCCTGAAGTGCGGGTACTAACCTTTATCCCGATCTTCTTTACCGCCTTTCGGATCCCGGCGCTGGTATTTTTAGGCTTTTGGTTTTTGCAGCAAGCGTTTTATGGCGTTAGCAGCCTGGGTGTCTCTGCCGATGTCGGCATGAATGGCGGCGTCGCTTACTGGGCACATGCAGGCGGCTTTGTCTTCGGGGCGATTTTAGGCTACCTGTTGGGGCTCTTTGACAACGAGCAGGGCTACCCGGCAGAAACCGTCACAGAAAAAGCGCTGAATGAACCGCCCGAATAAAGAGCGGTAATCAACAAAAAAGCCCGCACTTTAATAGTGCGGGCTTTTTCGCGTTTATCTCAAACTTTAAGCAACGATGTCAATCTGGTCAGACTGCAAGCTATAGCCGTTGGTAAAGGTGGCAATCTCCAAAGCCGAAGCGCTACCTGTGCCATCTCGGTCAAAGCTGAGCGTTTTGTTGCCGGTATTGAATAAGAAGGTGGCTTTGTTGGTGGTAGCAGAAGGGTTGCTGCCGCTGATGAACGATGAGCCATCGAGTGTCATGTTAGCCGATAGACCGCCACCAAACCCAGCTGCTGAGATTTGCAACAGGTCATTACTGCTGAAATCGACGATTCTGTCTTTGCCGTGGTTGGGATCTTTGTAGACAAAGATATCCGCGCCACCGCCGCCGAGCAGCTCGTCTCGTCCATCGCCGCCCTCTATTACGTTGTCACTGCTGTTGCCGGTTAGCCAGTCGTCGTACTTAGTCCCAACCAGCTTGCTGCCAGTTAGAGATTTTGGGTTGAAAACTTCTTTGTACCAGGCGTTGCCCAATTTATCGTAGCCAGCAGCAGTGGGGTGCAGACCATCGTTTACGTCGTTTGTAGCGCTATGGTCACCGTTGATGTCTCCCGTGCCGAGGCTGCCACCGGCATTGACAAAGAAGACTTTCTTTCCCTGTGACGCTTTGTCGTTTACCAGCTTCGGGATGAGCGAGTTGTAAAGGTTAATGCTGTCTGTCTTGGACTGACTGCCACGGGGAGAATCTACCGGCGTGATTGAAGATACGTACAGATAGGTAGAGGGCGCTGCTTTGGTAATTTCATCGATCAGCGTGCTGAGGCGATCGCGCATTACAGTACCCGATGCATTGCCGTTGGCATCGTTAGTGCCAATCATCAGCAGAATGCCATCGGCTGGATATTTAGAAAGGTTAGCTTTGACCCAGTCGGTAGTTTGGCTAATTGTCCGACCAGGAAAACCAGCGTGGTCTTTGTCTGCTAGGTCTGAGCCGCCGTTCTTTTGGCTACCGACAAAATCAAGAGAGAGGCCGTCAGCGATCGCCCTATCTTCTAACTGAATGCGATATCCACCTGGCACAGCGCCACTGCTATGCTGCCCAGCCGTGATTGAGTCACCCAAAGGCATCAGCCGAGGCATCTTCAAAGCTCCAAACTCAGGTGACAGACCGACTCCTGCATCAAGATTAAGGATGACGCCGCCCGCAGTACTGCCGCTGCTTGGCGTACCCCCGCCTCCACCGCCAGATCCTGGAGGTGTTGTGGTTCCGCCAGTTCCGCCTTGGGGTATCAGCTCGATGTAATCGACTCGGGCAACCTCGCCGCTTTCTAAGAAGCCTTCAAGCTGAATAGTGTCATTGGGATTGAGCTGTATCCCTGAGAACACTCGTTCGCGTCGATTGCTAGCAGAAGCTCGCGAGTCCCCTGTGTTCTCATCGAAGACAAAG